>CAYMHX010000027.1:10405-16693 GCA_964390325.1 uncultured Roseburia sp.
ATTCAGAAAGCACAGGAAACGCAGCAGGGGAAACTAATTCAGAAAGCACAGGAAACGCAGCAGGGGAAACTAATTCAGAAAGCACAGGAAATGCAGAGGGGGAAACTAATTCGGAAAGTACAGGAAATTCAGAAAGTACGAATAATTCGGAAAGTACAGGAAATTCAGAAAATGGAGAAGGAACAAATAACGCAGAAGGTTCTGGAAATGCAGAAGAAACAAATAATGCAGAAAATTAAAAAAGTTTTAGATAGCGAGGAAATATGGCAGAATTATTTGATATAGAAGAAATCGAGGAGAAGGTAATTTTGGTCGGTGTCAGTGAACAGGAGGGAGATGATGCAGAGGATTCTGTGGCAGAGCTTGCTGAACTGGTAAAGACAGCGGGAGCTGTCGTTGTAGGAATGTTAATTCAAAAACGTGAAATGCGTCATCCGGGAACTTATATTGGAACCGGAAAAGTAGAAGAATTGGCAGAATTGATACAGACTTTGGGAGCAACAGGAATTGTATGTGATGATGAGCTGACTCCTGCCCAGTTAAAAAATTTAGAAGATTTATTAGACACAAAGGTTATGGACCGTACACTGGTTATTTTAGATATTTTTGCGGCACGAGCGAGTACGAGTGAAGGAAAAATACAGGTAGAGCTGGCACAGTTAAAATACCGTTTGGGCAGATTAGCGGGACTTGGACGTTCGATGTCACGTTTGGGCGGCGGTATCGGAACAAGGGGACCTGGTGAGAAGAAACTGGAAATGGATCGTCGTTTGATTAAAGATAGAATTGCTCAATTAAATCGGGAATTAAAAGAAGTGCGTATGCATCGAGATGTAACCCGTTCTCAAAGAGAAAAGAATGGGAAGCCTGTCGCTGCGATAGTTGGTTATACGAATGCTGGAAAATCTACTTTATTAAATACCTTAACGGATGCGGGTGTTTTAGAAGAAGATAAACTTTTTGCGACCTTAGACCCTACTACGCGTATTTTGGAATTAAAAGGACGTCAGGAAATTTTATTGACGGATACGGTTGGATTTATCCGTAAGCTGCCACATCATTTGATAGAGGCATTTAAGAGTACTTTAGAAGAAGCAAAATATGCAGATTATATTTTACACGTTGTGGATGCATCCAATCCACAGATGGATAAACAGATGCATATTGTGTATGAAACACTTTATAACCTTGAGGTGAAAAATAAAACGATTATTACGTTGTTTAACAAACAGGATGCAAGGACAGACAAAGAACCGCTGCATGATTTTAAGGCAGATTATACCTTGGGAATTTCAGCAAAACATGGAAGTGGTTTGGAAGAATTAAAAGACTTGTTGTGTGAAATTTTAAGAGAAAATAAAGTCTTAGTGGAACGTCTTATTCCTTATACCAATGCAGGAATTATTCAGCAAATTCGCAAAAGCGGAGAACTGTTGGAGGAAGAATATCAGGCAGACGGAATTTATATAAAGGCTTATGTTCCGATGGAAGTATATGGGAGATTATAATAATGGAAAATAGAAAGGTAAAATATTAACTGTATTTGTGCTATTGCATGGGATATGTGCGCATTTGTGTGGATTATACGATGTATAAAAGCAAAAAAGTACGAAAAGGTTATTAGTTTTAAATAAAAACGATAGGCAGAATGGAGAAAACACAATGAAGATACTGATTAAAAACGGACAAGTGATTAATCCGGCAACGCAGACAAACGAAGTATTAGACATTTTAGTGGAAGAAGCAAAAGTAGTAAAAATGGAAGCTAATCTTTCAGACAATGCCGAAAAAGTCATTGATGCAGCGGGCTGTTATGTAATGCCTGGATTTATTGATTTGCATGTGCATTTTAGAGACCCGGGATTAGAGCATAAAGAAACAATAGAAACAGGCTCGAAGGCAGCAGCAGCAGGCGGTTATACCACTGTCTTTGCAATGCCAAATACAAAACCTGTTGCCGATACTGCAGATGTGATAAATTATGTTCATAAAAAAGCCAAAGAAGTTGGATTGACAAATGTTTCACAAGTAGGGGCAATTACAAAAGGACAGGCTGGTGTAGAATTAGCAGATATCGAAGGAATGGCGAAGGCAGGAATCCTTACGATTAGCGAAGATGGAAAATCGGTTATGAATTCACAGCTTTACCGTGAAGCAATGGAACTTGCTGCAAAATTAGATTTGACTGTTTTGGCACATTGTGAAGATATTAACTTAGTAAATGGCGGTGTGGTCAATGCAGATGCACATTCCAAAGAGCTTGGATTGAGCGGTATTACAAATTCAGTAGAAGATGTCATTGTGGCAAGAGATATTCTATTGAGTAAAGAGACAGGAGCGAAACTTCATTTATGCCATTGTTCGACTAAAGACTCTGTTACAATGGTAAAAATGGCAAAGGAAGAAGGGCTTGGTGTTACAGCAGAAGTATGTCCGCACCATTTTGTATTGACTTCAGAGGATATTAAAAATCCGGAAGATACCGATTTTAAAATGAATCCACCGCTTCGTACTAAAGAAGATGTGGAAGCATTGAAAGCTGGACTTCGTGATAATATTATGGATGTGATTGCAACAGACCATGCACCGCATACCGCTGAAGAAAAAAATACGACAATGAAAAAAGCTCCATTTGGAATTGTGGGAATTGAAACTGCGGCAGCATTGACCTATAGTGAACTTGTATTGGGAGGTTATTTAACTCCAATGCAGATGGCGGAAAAAATGAGTTATAATCCTGCAAAAGTAGTTGGTATTGATAAGGGGGATATTCAGGTTGGAAAGACAGCAGATATTGTGATTTTTAATCCAAACGAAACCTATGTCATTGATAAAAATGAATTTGCGAGCAAGGGAAAAAATACACCATTCCACGGAAAGACGGTGACAGGACGGGTATGTGCGACCATTTTAGGTGGCAAGGTAGTATATGAAAGAATATAATGAAAGCAAATTGGAATTTAATGGGGAAAAATAAATGAACATAATTCCAATTGAAATAGACTTATAGACAAACAGAAAGGAACGAAAGAGAATGCCTGAAAAATTTGAAGAAAACGTAAAGATTATCAAACAGGAAGAAATCGCAGAAGGAATTTACAGCTTATGGTTACAGACCGAAGAAATTGCATCCCATGCAAAAGCAGGACAGTTTGTATCTGTATACTGTAACGATGGAAGCAGACTTCTTCCTAGACCAATCAGTATTTGTGAAATAAATAACGAAGAAAAAACATTGCGTTTGGTATATCGTGTAGCAGGAGAAGGAACAGCAGAATTTAGCAAGATGAAAGAGGGCGAAACACTTCGTGTATTAGGTCCTTTGGGAAATGGTTTTCCATTAGGAGAAAAGAGTGCGTTCTTAATCGGCGGCGGTATTGGTATTCCTCCAATGTTACAGCTTGCAAAGGAATTGAATTGTGAAAAACAGATTGTAGTGGGATATCGGAATGACGAACTGTTTTTAGCAGAGGAATTAAATCAGTATGGTAAAGTAATCATTGCAACAGAAGACGGCAGTGTAGGAACAAAGGGAAATGTATTAGATGCCATTCGTGAAAACGGCTTAAAGGCAGATGTGATTTATGCCTGTGGTCCGACACCGATGCTTCGTGCATTAAAGCAGTATGCACAGGAAAATGAGATTGAATGCTGGATTTCTATGGAAGAACGTATGGCTTGTGGTATTGGTGCTTGTCTTGCCTGTGTATGCAAAACAAAAGAAAAAGACCATCATACCAATGTAAATAATAAACGTATTTGTAAAGAAGGACCAGTATTTCGAGCAGAGGAGGTTGAGTTATAATGAATATGAAAGTTGACTTATGTGGAGTAACATTGAATAATCCTGTTATGACTGCTTCAGGAACATTTGGGTCTGGTGCAGAGTACTCTGAATTTGTAGATTTAAATAAATTAGGGGCAGTCGTGACAAAGGGTGTCGCAAATGTGCCATGGCAGGGAAATCCGACACCAAGAGTTGCAGAAGTATACGGTGGGATGTTAAATGCAGTTGGATTACAGAATCCGGGAATTGATGTGTTTGTAGAAAGAGATATTCCTTTCTTAAAACAGTATGATACAAAAATTATCGTAAACGTATGCGGACATTCGACCGAAGAATATATTGCAGTGGTAGAGCGTCTGCGTGACCAGCCTGTAGATTTATTAGAAATTAACATTTCCTGTCCGAATGTAAAAGAAGGTGGTATTGCGTTTGGACAAGACCCGAAAGCAGTAGAAGCTATTACAAAGGAAATGAAAAAATATGCCACGCAGCCTGTGATTATGAAGCTTTCTCCGAATGTAACGGATATTACTGAAATGGCGAGAGCAGCAGAAGCAGGTGGAGCAGACGGTTTATCTTTGATTAATACGATTACAGGAATGAAAATTGATATTTATCGCCGTAATTTCGTGCTTGCAAATCGTACAGGCGGTATGTCAGGTCCTGCCATTCATCCTGTAGCAGTGCGTATGGTATATCAGACTGCACAGGCAGTTAAACTTCCAATTATTGGAATGGGCGGTATTATGAATGCAGAGGATGCCATTGAAATGATTTTAGCAGGTGCAACAGCCGTGTCTGTTGGTACAGCAAATTTTGCAAATCCTAAGGTGACAGAACAGATTGTAGATGGTATTAGAGCATATATGGAAAAATATAATGTAGCTGACATCAAAGATTTAGTTGGTGCCGTACATGACCGTTAAAAAGTGTTTGTGTAGAAAAGACAATATAAAGATTTTAGTAATGATTCAGAGCAGGTTAAAACACTTACTGTTTTAACCAAAAGAAAGTGATTCAGGAGTGAATACTGAATAGTTACAGATTTTATGCGAATGAAATAGAAATATAGAGAGGATATAAAATTATGGGAATTTTTAAGAAAAAATCAGATTTAATACATTCTATTGCAGAATTAAAAAAAGTAGATTATTCTGCAAATCCAGAGCTTGCAGATATTTATAAACGTTTGATTAAGGGACGTGAGCAGTTTGAAGTGGCGATGAGTAAATCCATTGAAGCAGTAATGCAGATTAGTTCACTGGATTTGATATTATCACAGGATACGGATAAATTAGTGGATGTAGCTGCTCATGTAGACCATGCTACGAATATGATTCATCAAGCAGCAGAGGATTCTTCCGCAGTAGCAGGTCAGGTAAATATACAGCATGAAGATTTGACTCGTACAATTATAGAGGCATCTGAGGATACGAGTGAAGTACATAAAAAAATCGAATCCAGTCAGGAAGAACTGAATCATATTTATGAACTTTCTGCAAAGTCAATTGAAGGCTCGAAAGAAATGCAGGAAGATATGGATGAATTATTAGATGTTATTAACCATATGAATGAAGTAATTTCAGGAATTAATGCGATTTCTTCTCAGACAAATCTGCTTGCATTAAATGCGTCAATTGAGGCAGCAAGAGCAGGAGAAGCAGGGAAAGGCTTTGCAGTTGTAGCAGAGGAAATCCGAAAACTGGCAGAAGAAACTCAGAGTATGACAGCAAGTATGGGTGAGTTTGTAAATAAAGTAAAAAATGCTTCTCATAAGAGTTCAGAAAGCGTTACCAGTACGATTCAGGCACTTGGAAGTGTCAATGAAAAGATTAAAAATGTATGGAAGATTAATAATGAAAATAAAGAACATATTTCAAGGGTCAATGATTCCATTAGCTCACTTGCAGCAGTAAGTGAAGAAATCAGCAGTTCTATGAATGAAATGGAAACACAGTCTGGGAATATTAAGAGTCAGTGTGGAGAATTGACAGAAAGTGTTGCTACATTACAGAACATCAGTTCAGGTTTGAAAGCTGCAACAAAACCAGTGGTTCATATTGAAAAAGTACTTTCTGAGGCAACAAAACAGATGGGTGATATGACCGATGATGCATTTTTCCGTATGGAATACAAGGAATTTGTGGGCTATATGGATAGAGCAATCAATGCACATCAGGTATGGCTTTCTAATTTAAAGAGAATGGTAAACGAACAGACAATGGTTCCGTTACAGTTTGATGCATCAAAATGTGGATTCGGTCATTTTTATTATTCTATGACACCTAAGACACCGGAAATTCGTGCAATTTGGAAAGAGGTTGAAATGAAACATAAAAAATTCCATGAATTTGGCCGTGCAGTAAAAGATGCGATTATGAATGAAAATTATGGGGTAGCAGAACAGAAATACCGTGAAGCAGAAAATTATTCAAAAGATTTAATTGCAGAATTTAGAAAGATGAAAGATATTGCAGTAAAACTTGACAGAGGCTAGTCAG
>CAYMHX010000028.1:0-10239 GCA_964390325.1 uncultured Roseburia sp.
TTCGCAAAGCAAAAATCAACCCCTGAATCATGTTCTTACGCAGCCAAACAGCAAGCGTTTGGCTGACGTGTGAAAAGTAACCCTTATTCTCCTATACTCTTCATATATTTTCCAGTTACATTTTTTTTACAAGCAAATCCAGATAATCTTCCCATTTTTTTGAAAGTTTCTCACGCAACCTGCAAAAAAACGCTCCATTCCAAAGCTTTATCATATTTTTTTCAATAAAATACTGTCTTAATAAATCAATAACTGCACCTATCACAAATACAAGAAGCGTGACAACTACCATATGTACTATCAGGAATTTAGAGTCCTGATAAACTGCATTTTGAAAAAGTATTTTCCATAAATACGGTGCTAACACTCCGTCATGCAGCAAATAAATCCCCAGTGTCGTAGAACCTAATTTATTTATCCAAGGAATATATGGAATATCTAATCCTAAAAAGAATAAAAAAATCGTAACACTAAGCAAAAGCATCAATACCGAGTTTGGTGTCCAAAAGTATGCTGTTTCATAAGTTCCTATTGCTGCAAAAACGGTTTCAAATTTTTCAATAAAAAGAATTGAGCCTGCAATCAATAAGAAAGAAACTATCACCGCTACTCCTCTTTTTTGAAATAATTGAAATGAATGGATTTGGATATACGCTCCCATCAAATACACAATCAAAAGCCATATAAAACGATTATAGTACAATAACGTTTCTGTTGTATTATAAAAAAATCCAAATAGGGTTGGAATTACACTCCATAAGAATAATGTAATCGACAAAAATTTAACATATTCTCTCTTAGATAAAACTTTAGCAAACCGATTTAAATAAGGACTTAATATATAAATCAGCACATATACCGTAACAAACCAATAATATCCCCTTATAATCGGAAAACATTCTAAAATCCATCCTCTAATATCTGTCGGAAAGCTGTATATTCCGACTCTAGCTGCAATCGTAAGTGTAAAAAAATGATAACACAGCACTTCTGCAATCAAACATACCAACTTTTGCAACTTAAATCTTCCATTTATTAAAAAATAGCCTGTTATGAGTAAAAACAGATTTACTCCCAGTTCACCAAACATCCAGACAATTTTTATCAAAAACTCATTTGCGGTAAAAGTTTCAAAGGAAAAGCCACCTTTAAATGCATAATGAAAGGATATAATCAGAAGTATACTTATCATTCGCAATAGTTCAATATTCGATTTTCTAACGGTCACTGTACGTTATCTCCTTTTTATACATAACTTTCTGCACATACTTCTCCGATTAAATCATATTCATATGCACCAGTGACTTTGACTTTGACAATATCTCCTGTCATAAAAGCTTCTTCTCCATTGATAAAAATATAACCATCGATATCCGGGGCATCTCTGTAAGTACGTCCCACATAAGCACCGCCATCTACCTGTCCTTCAATAAAGACATAAAGCTCTCTGCCAATCATTTCTTCATTTTTATCAAAAATGACTTCTTCCTGCAATTCCATCACTTCATCACGCCAGATTTCTTTTTGTTCCTCGTCTATCTGGTCAGTAAACTCGGCAGCAGGCGTTCCTTCTTCCGGCGAATAAGTAAATGCACCTAAACGGTCAAATTCCATATCATTGACAAACTGCATCAGTTCTTGGTGCATTTCTTCGGTTTCTCCCGGAAAACCACAAATTAAAGTTGTTCGAAGGGTAATATCCGGGATTCGTTCTCTTAAATGAGAAATAATACGCACCAAATCATTTTGACTGGTCTTTCTCCCCATCCGTTTTAACATCACATCATTCGAATGTTGAATTGGAATATCCAAATAATGGCATACTTTTTGGTTGCGAATTATAGAATCAATGAGTTCTTCATAAATTTCTTCCGGATAACAATACATAATACGAATCCAGAACAAACCTGCAATCTGATTCAATTCATCTAATAATTTATGCAATGATTTTTCGCCATACAAATCTAAGCCATACAATGTCGTTTCCTGTGCTACCAAAATCAATTCTTTTGCACCATTTTCGACTAATTGTTTTGCCTGTTCTACTAATTCCTCCATCGGTACGCTTCGGTATCTGCCTCGAATGGATGGAATAATACAATAAGTACAATGCTTATTGCACCCCTCTGCAATTTTTAAATAGGCAAAATGTCCTCCCGTTGTCACACTCCGTTTGTGTTTTAAATTTGGAAGCCCTTCTAATGTACCTACATTTTTATAATAATGTCCTTCTAATGCTTCATGCACTGCATTTACAATATCATCATACGAATTTGTACCCAAAATCGCATCTACTTCCGGAATTTCTGTTTTAATTTCCTCCTGATAGCGCTGTGCCAAGCAGCCTGTTACAATTAAGGCTTTGAGCGAACCCGTTTTCTTATATTCAGCCATTTCAAGAATGGTATTAATACTTTCTTCTTTGGCATCATTGATAAAACAGCAAGTGTTTACCACAATGATATCTGCTTCTGTTTCATCATTTGTCATTTCAATTCCGTCTTCCCTAAGCATTCCAAGCATAAATTCTGTATCGACTAAGTTCTTATCACAGCCAAGGGAAATAAATAATAACTTCATAAAAAATACACCTCATAAAATGAAAACCAATTGCCGCTCAGAATATCTATCCGAGCGACAATTTTTTCGTCCATAACACTTCTTAGCTTTCTGGATTTGCTTCTTCCGGAATAATTTTTACCTTACTTTCAAAAACTTCCTCTACAGCAATGGATAATGCCTTTGGACAAGTTTTCTTTTCATTCATCGGCTCTGCACCTGCGATTAACTGACGCGCTCTTTTTGCTGTCGCAATTACAATCGCATAACGGCTGTTTACTACCGGTTCTTCTCCAATTACTACATCATTATTTACTACTCCCATTAATTCTACATAAGATGGATGAATCATATTTATTACCTCTTTCTTTTTTGATTATTAAAATTTTCCTGTCAACTGGGTTCTCATATCTTTGATAAATTCCAACCTGCGTGACACTCTATAATGCTCATTTGTTACAATTTCGTGGAAACGCTTTACACATTCTTCCAAATCATCATTCACAAGAATATAATCATAAGCTTCGATTCCCTGTACTTCCTCTACAGCACGTGAAAGTCTTGATTCGATAACTTCCATTGTTTCTGTTCCTCTGCCGACAAGACGTTTTTTCAAAACAGAAGCACTTGGAGGTGTCAAAAATAACAAAAGGGTATCCGGAAATTTTTCTTTGATTTTTAATGCTCCCTGTATTTCGATTTCAAGAATAACATCCTTGCCCGCTGCCAATTGTTCCTCTACATATGCCTTTGGTGTACCATAATAATTTTCGACATACTGTGCATATTCGACCAGTTCATCTTTTGCTATCATTTCTTCAAATTCTTCCCTGGTCTTAAAAAAATATTCCACACCATTCCGTTCCCCTTCACGCGGCTGTCTGCTGGTTGCAGAAATGGAAAGTGCATACTGGTCTGCATATTTTTTCATTACTTCTTTTACTACTGTTCCTTTTCCTGCCCCTGAAAATCCCGAAAGGACAAGCAAAATTCCTCTATTCGCTGGCATCTTCTTCCACCTCAACTGTATTTCCATTAAATCGTCCTGCTAATGTTTCAGGCTGTAATGCAGATAAAATAATCTGATTACTCTCTGTAAAAATTACACTTTTGGTTCTGCGTCCCTGTGTGGCATCGATTAGTATTTCCTGCTCCTTGCCTCTGGCAATCATACGCTTCGCAGGGGCAGAATCGGAAGTAATAATACTAACGATTTTATCCGTATTCACCATGTTCCCGAAACCAATATTCATTAATTTTGCCATTTTTGTTTCCTAAATCTATTATTCTACATTTTGTATCTGTTCTCTGACTTTTTCGATATCTGTTTTTAAATTGATACCTGTATCAGAAATTTCCATATCATTTGCCTTTGAGAGAATTGTATTTGCTTCCCTATTCATCTCCTGTGCAATAAAGTCCAGTTTTCGTCCGATACTGCCGCCTGTTTCTAAGGTCGCCTTTGTATTTTTAATATGACTGCGCAAACGAACCATTTCTTCATCTACACAGATTTTATCTGCAAAAATAGTTACTTCCATGGCAATTCTTGACTCATCAATCTGCTTATCTCCAAGCAAATCTTTCACCTTATTTTCCAAACGCTCTCTATAATCTTTCATAATTATCGGTGAACGGACTTCAATAAAGTCTACATAACTTAACATATTGTCCAGTTTTGCAATTAAATCGGCTTTTAAGTTTTCACCTTCTGCAATACGACTTGCTACAAACTGCTCACAGGCTCCGCGGATTGCCTTTTCAAGCCCTGCCCAAAGTTCTTGTTCGTCCACTTCTACCTGCTCCATCGTCAGCACATCCGGATAACGAGACAATGTACTCACACGAATGTCATTATCCAAAGCAAAGGTTTCTGCCATCTTTTTAAGGTATGTTAAATATTCTCCTGCCAATTCTTCATTATATTTTAATGAAAAACGTTCTTCTGAAAAATCTTCATAAGTTATGTAAAGGTCTACTTTACCTCGCTCCATATACTCTTTTAATAAGGTACGGATAGTGCTTTCAAAGAAATTCAATGCTTTGGGCATCTTGATATTTACATCTAAATAACGGTGATTTACAGATTTCATCTCAACCGTATATTTGCGATTACCTTCCGTAACTTCGCACCGACCAAAACCGGTCATACTTTTAATCATAGTTCCTCGCATTCTGCCGTTTTATGGCTTTTTCGCAATAATTCAGTACTTAAATTTTATTTTGAATTGTTACGTTTTTTCTTTTCAGAAAGAAATTTCTCGCATCTCTTGTTCTTATAAACTTTTGTATGCATAGATAAGTTTATTATAAAGCGAAAGTGTAGTGAAGTCAATCTTTTTCAAAATTTGGGTTTAGTGTATAAGATATATACGGTTTGTGGTAGTTTTACCAAATGAGGCAAAATTTTTATGTAACAGTTCAGCCATGTCAAAATACACAAATTTTGAGTGCAAATTTATTTGCATACGAAAAATTTTTGTGTATTTTGAATATGGCGTTCTGCCATAAGCGAGATTTTTAGCTGCGTTAGCAGCGAAAAAGGCTGTGAAACAGCCAAATCGAGCTTGTATGGCTGAACTGTTACATTTTTATTTATCAAACTCACCTTACATATTTTCTTTCAATTTTGGCATACTATTAAAAATTGGTAATTATTCAGAGCCAATGCAGTTTTCATAAAAAGCACATTTTCAGCTTGCTGAAACTAATACTTTTTTAAATTGCTTTGGAGAAAAACTTTATACGGCTATTGTTCTTAAGCAAAACAATAAGCCTTAATTTATTTGCTTAGAAATGAGGATTATGATGGAACAAAATGATACAATAAAATTATTAAGAGAATGTAATTCCGGTATACAAATGGCTGTTTACTCTATGGAAGATGTTTTAGATGATGTACAAGATGAAAAATTTAAACAAATTTTAAAAGATTCTATCCATGTGCATAAAAAATTAGGTGACCGCACTCATCTTCTACTCTCTGAACACGGAGAAGAAACCAAAGAGCCAAATCCGATTGCGAAAGGAATGTCTTGGATGAAAACCAATGCTAAGATGATGATGGAAAATTCCGACCATACTTGTGCCGACTTAATTACAGAAGGCTGTAATATGGGAATTAAAACCCTTTACCGTTATCTCAATCAATATCAGGCAGCCGATGAAAAAGCAAAACAATTGACGGAAGACATTATTCGTGAAGAAGAAAATTTAAGACAGAATTTGAGATACTATTTGTAATAATTCTAATCAAAAACAATTTTTATAAATAAAAGAACTGTTCAGTACCTTCCAGTTACGATGCAAAAATCCATTTAAAATTGCCTTTGGCAATAAGATTTTTGCACTCCTGCATCATTTTTTCACGGTCTGTGCAATAAATGCACAGACCTACTGAATAGTTACAAATAAAATACAATTTGATATTCTTTTCACAAACACCTTAAAATAAAAAAGTAAATAAATAATCTCTCTACTAAAGTTATAACTCTTTTTTATACTACAATTACCAAAAAGTATCACTTAATACCTAAATCTTAGCTATTAAGTGATACTCTTTTATCTTCCAATAACCTTTTCTAGCCGAACTACAACGTTCTATAATATTTTCCTCAATCAATTCTTTTATATTTTTTAAACAGCTCTCCTTGAAATATTTATTTTTTCTGCCATATACATTTGTATGATATTTGGATTTTTTTGAATCAACTCTATTATTTTTTGTTGCGTTATATTTAAACTTTTTGGCGAACTTTGAAGTATTCATTAAAGAACTTTTTCACTATGCCCTACCATATAAACAGCCGTCTTTGGAACTACAACTTCCATTCCTTCTACTGCAACAGTTCCATACAGCAAAAATGCATTCCCCTCAAATTCCCACATCGCCGCTGCTATATTTGTTTCCGTCTCTGTATCCGGTATTTCATAAAATTTGACTTCTATCCATTTCCCATCTGATGTCCATGCACTCCATTGTTCGTAATCTAATTTTTCCAAATCACTCCATAAAATTGGCGGTGCTGTTAAACTTAGTGCTGCTTTTTGAAATATAGCCTCCTTTTCCCCTGCATATACCTTTATATCTGTTTCAATAATCAAATCATAATAAGTTCCACAAAGCACGCCATCTGTTACCTCATACTCCCATTCCGAAATCAAATTTTCTGAAAAAGAAACCTTTAATCCATTAATTGTAAATTCCGGCTTTTCCTCCTTCGCTTCTAACCATCGATATGGATATGTATCTATTTCATACTCCCTAACAGACCATGTTCCCTGCTTACTCCATTCAAAAACAAATCGTATTGCTCCAGCTTCGTCATTGACTCCTCCATGACCATGAAAATATTCTTCTGCTGCCAAATAACTTCTTCCATTTTCTTCTATCACTTCAAATTCATAAAATCCACGAACATTTGCTCCTACAAGCTCTCCTGCTTTTATCCTCCTCGGATAACTTCCATCATCTCCTTTGCTATACTCCGAAACAAGTGTTTCTCGTATTCCAAGCGTTTCACAGACAATTTCATAGGTATGTTCTTCCTCACCATAATACACTCCAATGTCATATCCCGTTTCTCCAATCTGCAAATCTTCCTCCGTAAATTCCCCAGGCATTATCATTGGCACAAAACTATGATTTTCATACTTTAAAATTCCTTTCGCATGGCTCCCAGAGCCTCCATTACCACCTGTAAATCCTATATAAGCAAACTCCACATTCCCATCTCCATCAATATCCCCCGATGTCACATTGATACGCCAGCAATAGATAGATGTCTTATGTGTATACAGTTCATCTTCATTCATATAAATATATATCACCGTCTGAGGTTCACTCTGAGAAAAATCCGAAACGTGCAAAATAAAATCGTTTACACCATTTTTATCAAAATCTCCATAAAAACAATCCTTTGCTGTATATGTGCTTCCTCTATATTCTACTCCATCTTTCCTCAAACGAATTTCATATTGATTTAATTCATTCCATTCTAATTCCGTTTTCTTTGCAGCCTCCTTTAAAAAGGAAATATTCATTATCTGTTCTATATCATTCATTATAGTTTCATCTAACAAATCTATTAATTCGCCTAGCTTTTCTGCTGAACTGCTATATGCTTTCAAGTCCTTACAACCAAGCTGTTTCTCTACCGTTTCTGTTGCCACCGAATAAGTCGTTATTTTTTCATCTTGTCCTATAAATTCCCAACGAACTTCCTCGCAATTTTCTACCAACACCAAAAAAAGAACTGACAAACGATACATTGCCATATCATTTGGTTTTTCCTGAAAAGAAAGCGTAATCCAATAAGGTTCTTCATACGTCTGCAATTCAACACCTTCCATTCCTGTAATCTGATAATACTCCCTCAACAACGTTAAAATCTTTCCATTCGCAGAAATATCTCCCAAATACGGATTTTTACTTTCAAAAAGTGTTTTGGCAAGTTCTGTATTCTGTTCTATCTCCTGTCCATTCTCATCCTTTTTTTCATCTGTCAGACAACAACTGCATAATACCACGCTTATCAAAATAACTGCTGCCATTGTAAAACGTGCAGGTGAGCGATACTGTAACACCTGTTTTATCCGTGTTTTTACATAATTTTCCCCAAAAGACAATGGCAGATACAAAGAAAATCGTTTTCCACTCGCAAAATTCAATAATAAGGTACTGTATGCTTTCCGTTCTTCCTTAGAATATCCTTTTATCACAGCTTCATCACAGCTTGCCTCCATATCCCTATCCATTAGAAAAAACGAAAGCCATACCAACGGATGAAACCAATATAGCGACAATAGACCATACGCCCCTAATTTTACCAAATAGTCCTTCCTCTTAATATGATAACGCTCATGCGACAAAATATAACGCTTTTCCTGTTCATCCAAATGCAACGGAAGATAAATAACAGGCTTTAACACACCCAAAACAAAGGGAGACGTTATCTGTTCACTCTCAAATATCCCATCTTCTATCTTTGTCGCAAAACATAACCGATATTTCAAATGCCAATAAGAAAAACAACCATAACCAAGCATGGCTATGACACCTATACACCACAGAAAAAATCTTCTATCCTTTACTGCTGCATAAACAGAAAGTAATTCCCAGCCAAAAATTTCATCTGCTTTTTCTGTCTTTCCTTCGTTTACAGTATTCTCTTTTTCCAAATAGTCTTCATTCCAAACAGCATTTTCTGTCTTTTCCGATACTAATTTATCTAATACGGCTTTATCTGATACTATAGTATCTTGTGCTGTCTTATCGGATATTCTGTCATTAGATACTCCGTTTTCGGACATTCCGTTATTAAATATTCCATTATCGGATATTTCCTCATCAGACAATATCTCATTTGACAAAATCGTATCTTCTACCTTCTGTTCCGATAATTCAGGAGCTACATATTCATGTATTCCCGTTGTTTCCTCTAATATTATAGTATACACTTCCTTATTTTCTTCCCTTAAAAACAAATTTTCTCCAACAAAATTAAAAATACTAAAGGAAGAAGGCATCATCACTGGAAAAAGCAATCTAAGTGCAACAATCCCCCACAAAAAATAACTCGCCTGTTTTGAAACCTTTCCTACAAAAAAACGACAAATAATCACCATTATGATTACAATACTTATTTTATCCATGATACTCTCCTTTTTCATCATGTTTCATATCGATTCTACTTCACTTTTTTATCTCCAAAACGATAACTATTTTTGTTACTCTAAATTCATAACTATTCAATCCCCTTATAGTTCCAACTAACTTCGTTGACACAAAAATCCGTTAAAAATTAATTTCTATTATTCAAAATCACCTATTCTTTATGCTCATCAATCATTCGTTTCATTTCCTCTGCTTCTTCTTCCGAAAGTTTTCGACTGTTTAAAAATGCTGCTAAAAATTTTGGCAGAGAACCACAAAAAGTACGCTCTACAAAATAATCCGTTTCTGCTTTCTGACATTCCTCTCTTGCCACTAAAACAGAAATTATTGCTTTTTCACTTTTAATAAAGCCTCGTTCCGTCATCTTTTTAATCACCGTATAAGTAGTCGACTTCTTCCAACCTAACTTTTCATTACACAAAGCTACCAACTCCCCCGAATTTACCGGTGCATAATCCCAGACAATTGTCATAAATTTGTAATCACTATCGCAAAGTTTTAAATCTTTCATATTTCATTTCCACCTTTCCTTATTTTATAACTATTCTTTCTCTCTGCTTCTAAATCTTTTTTCTACATATCTTTCCAAAGCAAAAGTCGATAGTTATAGACCTTTTCTTCAAGTCTATAACTATCGACCATTTTTGTCAAGTATATTTTTCTTCCTTCTACACTACTATTCTATCCACTCTCCCCACTTATTTATATATCTATATAACAATCGCCGTCATTATTCCACACTACGAATAATGACGGCGATTACCAATTTACTTATTATTACAATTACTATGCCACTATAAAATTTCCTGTTTTACGGATAAAATCTCATCTATAGAATATCCACAAAATTCTGCTATCTGTTCAGCTGTTCTTCCCTTTTTCAACATTTTTTCAATACTCTTTCTTATTCCCTGCTCGATCCCCTGTTCAATTCCTCGTTCAATTCCTTGCTCAATTCCTTGTTCAATATATTCTAACTTTAAATCTTCCATCGCTTTACACAT
>CAYMHX010000028.1:10339-16004 GCA_964390325.1 uncultured Roseburia sp.
GCTCAATTCCTTGTTCAATATATTCTAACTTTAAATCTTCCATCGCTTTACACATATCCGTTCCCTCCTTCTTCTTATTTACAGGAATATTCATTCCTGTAAATACATTGATTGCTGCTACCGTTTCACTATCTACATTTCTAAAATGCGGATTTTCCATAATAAAATTATAAAATGCTTTTTTATCCGTAGACTTTTTAATTAATTCTAAAACATCTCCAAGCGGTGTCTTAAATTTTGAAAAATCTTTTACCGTATTTGATGTTATCAATGCCAATTCACAATTCGGAATATATTTCAACAAACGTTCATCTACGTCTTCCTCAAACATTTCATGCAGAGATATCGCACCATCCCAGTCCTCTGTTCCCCAATATATCGTAATCGTCACTACCGGAGTAAGCCTGTCTTTCTTCTGAAATCCCGATAGAAATTCTGCACTGGTTGACGTATCCTTCTTTTCTTTATGCAGCTTCGCAGCTTCTTTTACCTGTGAACCATAATTTAACGCATCATAAATCAATGTCCGGACAGGCATTGCATAAAAACAATATCCTTCCCCAAAAATGCCTTCTTCTTCCCACAAGGTCTGTAACTTTGCTTCTACCAATGCTGCCCATTTTACCATTTCTCCTGTTTCATACCTCAAAGCATAGCGAATTACTGCTTCTAGTTCATCTACTTCATCTTGCACAACTACGTTCTCAAATCCTGCTTTTTCGGCTGCTTTCTTTATCACTTCCTGCTCTCTTTTTCCAAATCCTGTCGGGTAGGTAATAACCGTTGTTTCTTCTATCCCACATCTTTCGCTTCCCGGTTTCTGTTTCAAAGACTGCTCACATTGTTTCTTTAAATAAGTCATAAACTTTTCTACCAAAAGACATACTTCTTCGTATACTCCTTCTTCTTTACTCAAAAGATTCTCAGCAAATTTCCCTTCAATCTCTTTACTGTCCGAAATCAAACTCTTTTTCGCTGCTTCCCAGCCATACGCTTCTTCTGTATCCTGCGATTTTTGTAATATCATTGTCGGAATATAGGATTGCTTATAATTGAATAAATTTAAAATATTGCACTATTCCGTACATTTATAGTTAGTTAATATTTTACCATCTTCAAATATACTTGAAAAAGCAAAAAAATAAGACTGTCTAAAAACAAAACTCAAATACAACTTATAGTGTTTCATTATTTCTATCTTTCTATATGTTGTATAGTATTTTTATTTTCTGACAATCCTATTTCTATAATTATTCAGAGCAGCTATCTATTTCTTAAAATTCAATCACTTCTTCCGGTGCTGTAAATAAAGAAAATGTTGCTGTACCAAATGGACGCACGCGAGGCTGGTCACCTTCTACTGTTGCAAGATAATATATTCCTGCTTCTTTTAAAAAATTGCAAATTTTTTCCATTTTTATTTTCTCCTTTGTTCTTTTTGCAATCTATAAACTTTAAAATATTGCACAAATTTGTCTTTGTAATACGCACATTTTTATTTTCAAACCATAAAATGTCTTTGTATGACAAACAATACATCATTATTTTTGTGCATTTTTCTGTATTTACTCATTTATAGTTACAATATTATATCCGATTGTTATTTTTATAACAATGTTTCCATTTCATCTAAAATGCTATCCATCACATCTAATGCTGACTGAATTGGTGCAGGTGTTTCTAAATTCACTCCTGCAATCTTTAACAATTCTACAGGTGCATCCGAACAGCCTCCTGATAAAAACTTCTTATAACGCTCTACGGCTGGTGCGCCTTCTTTTAAAATGCTCTGTGCAATTGCCACTGCTGAAGTAAAGCCTGTTGCATACTGATATACATAGAAATTGTAATAAAAATGTGGGATTCTCGCCCATTCGTAAGCAATCTGTTCATCTGAAATCATATCTTTTCCATAATATTTCCGGTTCAATTCCAAATATAACTTGCTTACGTTCTCTGCATTTAGGCTCTCGCCAGCTTCTACCATCGCATTACTTCTCATTTCAAACTCTGCAAACTGTGTCTGACGGTATACAGTTCCTTTAAAGCTGTCTAAATAGTGATTTAATAAATAAGCACGTTCTTTTTTATCTGTTGTATTTTTTAACAAATATTCCATCAAAAGAATTTCGTTACAAGTAGAAGCCACTTCTGCCACAAAAATCTTATACTGGGAATAAATATATGGCTGTGCTTCGTTCGAGTAATAGGAATGCATTGCATGACCCATTTCATGTGCCAATGTAAACATATTGTCCAAAGAATCGTTATAATTTAATAATACATATGGGTGTACTCCATAAGCACCTGCGGAATATGCCCCGCTTCGTTTTCCCTGATTCTCGTATACATCAATCCAACGGTTCTTAAAGCCTTCTTTTACCTTTGCCACATAATCTTCGCCTAATGGTGCTAACGCCTTTAAAACAGTCTCTTTGGCTTCTTCAAACGGCACTTTTTTTGCCATATCAGGAATCATTGGTGTATAAATATCATACATGTGCAATTCATCTACACCCAGACATTTCTTACGCAGTTTTACATAACGGTGAAGTTTATCTAAATTTTTGTTAATCGTTTCTACTAAATTTTGATATACCTCTGGTGATACATTATTTCCATCCACTGCTGCTTCCAAAGAAGAATGGTATTTATGTGCCTTTGCATGGAATATCTGCTGTTTCACCTGATTGTCATACACACTTGCAATAGTATTTAAAAATTGCTTATAAGTCGCATACATTCCTTCAAAGGCATTCTTTCTCACTTCACGATTTGCTGACTCCATAAAGCCAATAAATCTTCCATGCGTAATACGGACTTTTTCACCATGTTCATCTTCAATTTCCGGGAATACCAAATCTGCATTGTTTAAAGCAGAAAAAGTATTCGCCGGTCCTTGGCTTGCTTCTGCGGTAAGTGCAATCAATTTTTCCATTTCTGTTGATAAAGAATGCTCTCTAAAACGTAAAATTTCATCAATATAACCACGATAAAATTCTAAACTTGGCAGTACCTTATAATAATTATCTAAGGTTTCCTGTGGCAATGCTAAAATAGTTGGCTGTATAAAGGCTGTTTTTGCTGTTAATTTTGCATAAACTGTAGCAGCTTTTGCTGACATTGCCTGATGAACGGTATTTTTTCTATCTTGGTCAAACAAACGCTCTGCATAATTGTATGCCAAAGAAAGCTTTTCCTCTGCCTGTGCATTCTTTTCCAATAAAAGTAATAAATCACTTGCCGAATTGGTACAGGTTTCTTCCATTGCTTCGATTTCATCTAACAATTCCTCGACTTCGGATAAAGCTGCTTCCCAATCACTTTCCGTTTCATACATATCACTCAAGTTCCATGTATTTTCTGTTAAAACTTCTTCTCTTTTTAATAATTCTTTTGCCATAAAATCTCCTTCCAAAAAACTTATGTAACTATTCCGTACCTTCATAGTTACAATGCAAAAATCTATTAAAAATTGCTTCGCAATGAGATTTTTGCACACTTGAATCATTCTCTTTTGTTCAAAACAGCAAGTGTTTTGAACTTCTCTAAATGATTACAAACTTATACCTATAATTTTAACATTATTTCACCTTTTGTAAACAAGTAATTTTCCTACTATAATTTTTCCTTATCTTATGTTAATATAAAAAATATGTAATCATTCAAAACCAAACATGAAAACATAACATATTTGGTACGAAATAATTACACCAAAATAGTAACCGTTCAGATATACAAATTTTTCGTATGCAAATAAATTTGTGTGAATTTTGATACTGCTGAACTATTACTTAAAATATGATAAAAAACAGGAGAAAACTATGGCATTAGATGGATTTGTGATTTCAAACCTTGTGCATGAATTAAACGAAACCATTTTAAACGGACGTATCAGTAAAATTGCACAACCGGAATCTGATGAATTACTTTTTACAATAAAAAGCGGCAAAGGACAGTTTCGTCTGGCAATGTCAGCCAGTGCATCCCTTCCTTTTGTCTACTTAACCAATCAAAACAAACCAAGTCCCCTTACCGCACCAAATTTTTGTATGGTATTAAGAAAGCATATCGCAAATGGACGAATTACAAAAATTTACCAGCCAAAAATGGAACGAATTATTCACTTTGAAGTGGAACATTTAGATGAAATGGGCGATTTATGTACCAAAACTTTGATTGTAGAATTAATGGGAAAACACAGTAATATTATTTTCTGTAATCCAAACGGTATCATCATTGACAGTATCAAACGTGTCTCTGCCATGATGAGTTCCATTCGTGAAGTTTTACCGGGCAAAGAATATGTCCTTCCTGCCACACAGGGCGAAAAAATAAGCCCTCCGGAAGTGTCTGAAGACGTATTTACAGACAATATTTTAAACAAGCCACTTTCTATCACGAAGGCTCTTTATTCGTCCCTGACAGGCTTTAGTCCTCTTTTAGCCTCAGAATTATGCCACCGTGCATCGATTGACGGCGATATGCCTACCGATTCTTTAAACGAAAATGGCAAAAAACACTTGTATAATCACTTTACATGGCTGATGGAAGATGTCACTTCCACAAATTATCAGCCAAACATTGTTTATAACGGCAAAGAACCGATTGCCTTTTCCTGCTTTGCATTGACACAATTTCAAGATTATGAAGCCAAAAACTTCACTTCTATCTCAGAAGTTTTAGAACAATACTATGCAAATAAAAATCAATACACCCGCATTCGTCAAAAATCCGTAGACCTTAGAAAAATCGTCTCTACAGCACTAGAACGTAATCGTAAAAAATACCAATTACAAGAAAAGCAATTAAAAGATACCGAAAAACGTGAAAAATATAAAATTTACGGCGAACTCATTCACGCTTACGGATACGGTTTAGAAGAAGGTGCCAAAAAACTCGAAGCCTTCAATTACTATACAAACGAAAATATCACCATTCCTTTGGATGCACAGCTAAGCCCAATGGAAAACGCAAAAAAATATTTTGAAAAATATAACAAACAGAAACGAACCTTTGAAGCTCTAACCACTTTAATTGAAGAAACCAAAGCAGAAATTGCACATTTAGAAAGCATTGCTGCCTCTATGGATATTGCCCAAACAGAAGACGATTTGGTACAAATCAAAGAAGAATTAATGGAATTTGGTTATATCAAACGCAAGAAAACCGATAAAAAAGCAAAAAGTAAAAGTAAACCATTCCACTACCGTTCTTCTGACGGCTACGATATCTTTGTTGGGAAAAATAATTACCAAAATGATGAACTGACCTTTAAAATGGCAACAGGAAATGACTGGTGGTTTCACGCCAAAGGAATGCCGGGTTCTCATGTCATTGTAAAAGCCAATAACGAAGAACTGCCTGACCGTACCTTTGAAGAAGCAGGTATGTTAGCAGCCTATTATTCCAATGGACGAGATGCTGAAAAAGTAGAAATTGATTATTTGCAAAAAAAGAATATCAAAAAACCAAATAAGGCTGCACCGGGATTTGTCGTTTATTATACAAATTATTCCCTTACCATTGCACCGGACATTTCAAACATTACCTTTATAGAATAAATGTAACTATATATTCGGCGATTAAAAACTTCGCCTCATATATAGCCCCTCCGGGGGATGCACACACACGCGTATAAGGAATTTGTCACTTCGTGACCGCG
>CAYMHX010000029.1:0-15846 GCA_964390325.1 uncultured Roseburia sp.
GAGTAAAGGTTTGGAATTTCCGATTGTATTTGTATCAGGACTGGGAAAGAATTTTAATAAACAGGACACTCGAAATAAAATGGTACTTCATCCGGAATACGGCGTAGGATTGGATTATATGGATGGAAAACGCCGTATCAAAGCACCTACGATTGCAAAAAGAGCAATTGCAAAACAAATAGAATTGGAAAATTTGGGAGAAGAACTGCGCGTACTTTATGTGGCACTGACCCGAGCGAAGGAAAAGCTGATTTTAACAGGAAGCAAAAAGGACATTGCAGAAAAATTAGAACAGTATGAGCAGGAGGTAAACTCTTTTGTTTTAAAGGAGAAACAAAACCTGTCTTATTTAAGCAGAGAACGTGCCGTATCTTATTTAGACTGGGTGCTTCCAGCCATGCTTTCTTATGAAAAAGAGCATTTACAGCCAGTGGAAGAAACAGCTGACGATTTTGGCAATGCTACTGGCAGAAAATATCAAATTTCTTGTATATCAGCAGAAGATTTGGTCAAAGAAGAAATTGTAAAACAAGTATCGGCAATACAGGAAAAACAAGAATGTTTACAGGAAATTGAAGATGCAGTATCAGAGTATGTTAAGGATTTAACAAAACGTTTTGTACAGACTTATCCGTATCTGGAAGACGGCGATATTGCAAAGAAAAATAAGTATTCGGTATCCGAATTAAAACAGAGAGCAATGAGAGAGGCTTTTGCGGCAGAAGATACAGAAAGTATACAGGTATTTGAGAAACAGCAAGAAGCTGCACAACAAAAAGTTGTACTGCAAAAGGTTGAACCAGTACGATTGGAAAAAACGGAATTTGAGCAAATTGAACAAACAGGGATTGAAGAAATGCCGTTTGAGCAAACAGGGTTTGTTCCGTATATACCTAAATTTATAGAAACACAGGAAGAAAGTGTAAACATTGGTATTTTGCGTGGTACAGCAATGCATCGAATGATGGAGTGTTATGATTTTACCTGTGAAGAAAAGCCGGCAAGCCAATTGAAGCGACTGTTAGAAGAAGGAAGGATGAACGAAGAATTGGGTGCATTGGTACAGCTTCGTAGGGTTTTTGGTCTTGTAAAATCAAAGCTTGGAGAACGAATGAAAAAAGCCGCAGTGGAAGGTAAGTTATATCGGGAAAAACCGTTTGTAATGGGATTTACGGATGCAGAACTTGTAAGTGCAGGCTTTTTAGAAAAGGCAGGTAATTCGGAGGAATTAACTTTAATTCAGGGAATGATTGACGTATTTTGGCTAGAGGAAGATGGGATTGTATTATTGGATTATAAAACAGATTTCTTAGAAACGTCACAGGATTTCATTGAACGTTATAGTGTACAGTTACATCTCTATGAAGAAGCGTTAAATCGGACATTTGCAGACAGTGGTCTGCGAGTGAAAGAAAAATTAATTTATGCATTTAAACTTGGGAAAGTAATAAAGGTGAAATGATGGAAACAATAAAGCAGATAATATTGGCATCTGCTTCTCCACGCAGGAAGGAATTATTAGAGCAAATTGGACTGGAATTTGAAATCATTCCAGCAAAGGGAGAAGAAGTGATTACAAAAATAGCACCGCATGAGGTGGTAATGGAATTATCACGACAGAAGGCATTAGAAGTAGCAGGAATGGTAAGACAATTTGCGAAAGAGAATGAGGAGATAGCCGAGCCGCAGGATACATTAGTAATTGGAGCAGATACGGTAGTGGCAGCTTTCAACGAAGAAGAAAATATGGAGATTTTAGGAAAGCCAAAAGATGAAGCCGATGCGTATCGGATGTTATCTATGCTTTCGGGTAAAGTACATTCTGTTTATACGGGAGTGACTTTTGCATTTTTGGATAAGAGTGGAAGGTCTGGTGTGCATAGTTTTTATGAAAAGACAGATGTCTATATGAAAAAACTCTCAGACTTAGAAATTAAACGCTATATTGCCACAGGAGAGCCGAGTGATAAAGCTGGAGGATATGGAATACAAGGAAAGTGTGCGATTTATATCGAAAAGATTGACGGTGATTATAATAATGTGGTAGGATTGCCGATAGCAGGGATTTATTCAGAGCTGCAAAAATTAGGAATAGATATTTATGCGAACAGTTCAGCCATAGATAAGAAAATCTGTGAATCATGCTTGCATGAATGAACAGATTCTCTTATCTATGAGAGAAACACCATTTTATGAGCAAAGTTAGTTGGGAAGCAACGGGAATGCGACGAAGTCGCCTTTGCGAATGGCGTGGGCTGGACAGTTACTATTTAAATGATTTTAGGAGGAATTACAATGAGAACATATGACGATGAATGTGTATCATACTTTTTAGAACATCAGGAACAGCTTTTACCAGAACGTATTGCAGAAACGATGGAAGAAGCAGAGGAATTTTTAGAAGATTGTATGGCAGTTGTAGTAAAAAATATCAAAGAAGTTCGTGAATATTTAGACGAACAGATGGACGTAACAGGAATGTCAAATCAGGAATTGTTAGAAGCAAGTGAAGTATTTGCTCTCCCAAGTGGAAGATTTTTGATTGTAGAAGTGTAAAGGATGAATATGAAGATATTAAGAAGGATAGCGGTGGCCTGTTTGCTTTTTTCGGTGTTGCTTTCAGGCTGTCGGATAGGGGATAAAAATATTGTGATATTAAAGCCTCTTGGAAGTAAACATTTATTTCAAATCGGCGAAACAACCTGTACGGTAAAAGAAGCAAAGGTCTATCTTGCAAATTATCAGAATATTTATGGAGAAGCATATACACTGGATTTGTGGCAGCATGATTTCGGCGAGCATTCCTTGGAGGAGTATATCAAAACGATTACTATAAATGAACTGGCAAATATGGTTTGTATGATGCAGTTAGCAGGACAACAGGGAGTGGTTTTGACACAGGAAGATGAAGCAAAGATTAGTGAGGCTGCAAAGGATTATTACAATTCTTTGACAAATGCAGATAAAACGTATTTGGAAGTGTCGGAAGTTGAACTTGCAGAATATTACAGACATTATGCCTTGGCACAGAAAATACATCAGTCCATTATAGATGGAATTGACCATGAAGTAAGCGATGATGAGGCGAGAGTCGTACAGGTACAGCAAATTTTTGTAACGAATAAAAATACGGCTGTATTGGTAAAAGAAATGCTTGCAAATGGAGAAGATTTTGCAAATACAGCAAATTTGTATAATGAACTTGATACAGTGCAGGCAAATATTTGCAGGGAAGATTTATCTGAGAAAGTAGAAAAAATAGTATTTCAATTAAATGATAATGAGGTTTCGGATGTCATTGCTACAGAAGATGGGTATTATTTTTTCAAGTGCTTGAATAAATTTCAGGTAGAATTGACAGAAGCAAATAAGGAAATTATTTTAGAAAAACGAAAAAAAGATGCATTTGAAAGTGTGTATAATCAGTTTTTGACAGGAATACATTCTTATTTGAATGAAGATGTATGGGAAGAATTGAAAATTGATAGTACATTAGGGATAGAAACAGACCAGTTTTTTGAGATTTATACCTCCTATTTTAAAGAAGAATTATAACTATATATTCGGCGATAAAAAACTACGCCTTATATATAGACCCTCCGGGGGATGCACACACGCGTACAAAAAATTTGTCACTTCGTGACCGCGTGTGGCGCAGGCGTGATTTTTAATCACCGCCTATATAGCCTTCATAATTACGATACAAAAATCTATTAAAAATTACTTCGTAATGGGATTTTTGTACGCCTAAATCACTTTCTTTGGGTCAAAACAGCAAGTGTTTTGACCCGCTCTGAATAGTTACATTCTTTCTTAAAACTTTACAATCTACAACTGTCAAAGATAAATAAATCAAACTGTTTTTTTACTTTGTTATATTCTTCTTTCGATTTAATGGTCCAAGTAACGGAAACAGCACCCATCAGTCTGCATAAATATCTGGAAAGATTTTTATAATCCGTATGTTTGTAGGCAATAAAGTCTGGTCTGGTAAGTATATTGCTGATTAAATGTGTCAGAAAAATGGTATAAGGTGCATTTTTCTTTTTGGTATCTTTCTGAAAATTCATGGAAAGCTGGCCACGAATAACGTCGGGACGGTTCTTTTTATACCAAATAACAGCCAATGGATGAAAACTTTCGATACAGTAGGTACCGTTGTATTTTTTTTCATAGGTTGTAAGCAATTCATTTCCAAGTTCACAGACCTTTGTCTGAACTCTATCCAGTTTGTATTCGATAATAAGTGGTGTTTTTCCTGCAATGGTATCTAAGACATCTGCGAAGGTAGGAATGGTTTCATTAGAAGAAGCTAATTTCATTTTCTGTAATTCTTCTAAGGTATAATCCCATACTTTGCCGTCAACGCCACACATACGTTTTAAATTTGCATCGTGGAAAACCACAGGAATATTATCCTTCGTAAGTTGCACATCCAATTCAATTCCATAACCGTTTTTTACGGCAAGACGAAAAGCTGGAAGGGAATTTTCAGGTGCAGGGCTTTCATTATCGAAAAGACCACGGTGTGCATAATGCACACCGTATAATTTACTGCAATCAGGTTTTTGAAACATTCTTGGTGCAATTAAAAATAAATAGAGTGGTGTAAAACACATTAGGATATAAATAATTATCATAATCATCCTCATTTCTATCATCAATCATCTACATCAAAGCTTTCTAACATATTCTTTTTCTGAATTGGTTTAGAATCTCCATGTTTTACCTGTGACATAGTAATCAATGCAAGGATTGCAAAGAATACGGAGTATGGGAACAGGGTACGGTAAGAAATATGCTCTAGTAATACACCGGATAAAATAGGTGTAATAACCTGTGCTGACATGGAAAAGGTATAATATAAACCTGTATATTTACCAACATCTCCTGCAGCAGACATTTCTACAACCATTGGGAAAGAGTTGACACCGATAGATGCCCATGCAAATCCAACTAATGCAAAAAGAATATTCATAATCCAGTGGAAGCTGTCCATAAGGCCTGCACAGAAGAAGCAGAAAGCCAAAAGAACAAGACCTATCATAATCGTTTTCTTACGGCCGATTTTACTTGAAATCGTACCAATTGGAAGGTAACTGATAATCGCTGATACTGTACATACCATTAAGCAATTCGCATAACCGCCGTTTTCCATGCCCCATACATGAGTTGCATAACGAGAAAAAGCGGTAGTTACTGCGTTATAGGAAATAAACCATAAAGAAACAGAAATTAAAATGAAAAATAAACTGCGTTTTACTTCCTTTGGAAGCTCAGCTGTGCTTTGTACAGCGGATTCAGGAGCATCATCTTCGTCCTCAGCATTTAATTCATCTGCAAGTTCAGTGTGGAGTTTATTTTCTTTAATGGTAAAGAATAAAATAGCAACACTGACTAACATAAGAATACCAACAGATAAAAATAATGGAAGGTAGTTTGGAGTATCACCACTTCCTACAACAGTCTGAATCATTAATAAAGTATAAACACCACCGATAGCACCCATTAAGTTAATAACGGCATTTCCCTTGCTTCGCAGAGGCTTAGGTGTTAAGTCAGGCATCAATGCAACAGCAGGAGAACGGTAAGTTCCCATGGAAATCAATAAAAGGAACAATGTGATTACAAAAAGAATTAGATTTTGAGAGTTATTCGCATAGTTTAATAACATTAAAAAGCAAAATGCAACTCCTGTACCACATAAAATAAATGGCATTCGTTTACCGATAGGAGTAGATATCTTGTCTGATAAAGAACCAAAAATAGGCAATAAAAACAGAGCTAAGACATTGTCAGCAGCCATAATGACACCTGTGTAGGTTTCTCCTAATAGGAAACTGTTTTTTAAGATGAGTGGAATGACATTATCATACATCTGCCAGAAAGCAGAAATGGATAAAAACGCCAATCCGATTAACATGGTGCGTTTGTAGTTCAGTTTCATAAAAAGTATACCTCTCTTTTCTTGGGAAAAGCTTATCCCATTTGTAAAAATATAAGTAACCGTTCAGTGCCTTAAAACAATGGAGTTTTGACTTGTTTTTTGAATGGTTACAAATTAAGTACAAGTATAAGTATAACACAAAAATAAGGATTAGGAAATAAATTCCAGTAAAGTTTGTGTAAATTGTTGTAATTTTGTTACTTTTCACACGTCAGCCAAACACTTGCTGTTTGGCTGCGTAAGAACATGATTCAGGGGTTGATTTTTGCTTTGCGAAGCAAATTTTCATGCAAAAATCAATCGTTACTGTTTACGAGATACGAGTGAACAGTAACGGAATGTTACAGAATAATCAGATAATCGTTAAAAATATATTGATTTTATGATATAAGGCAGATAAAATAAAGAACGTGTGATAATCACATTATAGTGTAATTTGCGTAGGTAATGTTGATAAATTTTTATATCGTATGAAAAAGCCGTTTTGCCGGCAGAATGAGAGGACTTATGAGTATATTAAATGTAGAACATTTAACACATGGTTTTGGTGATAGAGCCATTTTTAATGATGTATCTTTTCGCCTGTTAAAAGGAGAACATATCGGATTAGTAGGTGCAAATGGAGAAGGAAAATCTACTTTTATGAACATTGTAACCGGAAAATTAATGCCAGATGAAGGAAAAGTAGAGTGGGCAAAAAATGTGCGTGTTGGTTATTTAGACCAGCATTCTACTTTAACAAAGGGCATGACAATTGAAAGTGTTCTAAAATCAGCTTTTGCATGGTTATTTGAAATGGAAGAACAGATGAATGAAATCTGTAATAATCTTGGGGAAGCAGACCCGGATGAAATGGATGCCATGATGGATGAATTAGGTGTCATTCAAGATACTTTGACATTACATGATTTTTATATCATTGACTCTAAGGTGGAAGAAGTTGCAAGGGCATTGGGACTTTTAGATTTAGGCTTAGAACATGATGTAACGGATTTAAGCGGTGGACAGCGTATGAAGGTATTGTTAGCAAAACTTTTATTAGAAAAACCTGATATTTTATTATTGGACGAGCCTACAAACTATTTAGATGCAGAACATATTGTGTGGTTAAAGCGGTATTTACAGGAATATGAAAATGCATTTATCTTAATTTCACATGATATTCCATTTTTAAATGAAGTAATTAATATTATTTATCATATGGAAAATCAGCGTTTAGACCGTTATGTAGGAGATTATGATAAATTCCAAGAGGTTTATGAGGTAAAAAAATCTCAGCTTGAAGCAGCTTATCGTAAACAGCAGCAGGAAATCAGCGAATTAAAAGACTTTGTGGCAAGAAATAAAGCTCGTGTGGCAACTCGTAATATGGCAATGTCTCGTCAGAAGAAGTTAGATAAAATGGATGTGATTGAACTGGCAGCAGAAAGACCAAAGCCTGAATTTAACTTTAAAGTTGGTAAAACACCGGGCAGATATTTATTTGAAACAAAAGATTTGGTAATTGGTTATGATGAGCCATTGTCGAAACCATTGAATATTTCCATGGAACGTGGGCAGAAAATTGCGTTAGTAGGTGCAAACGGTATTGGAAAAACAACCCTTCTA
Organism: uncultured Roseburia sp.; assembly: GCA_964390325.1. Classification (GTDB taxonomy): domain Bacteria; phylum Bacillota; class Clostridia; order Lachnospirales; family Lachnospiraceae; genus Roseburia. The sequence goes on from CAYMHX010000029.1 coordinate 7,556, forward strand.
AGAAGTATTTTAGGTTTAACACCATCATTAAGCGGCAGCGTGGAATTGGGAGAAAATTTAGAAATCGGATATTTTGAGCAAGAAATTAAGGAAGAAAACAATCGTACTTGTATACAAGAAATTTGGGAAGAATTTCCGTCCTATTCACAGTATGAGGTGCGTTCGGCACTTGCAAAATGTGGTCTGACTACAAAGCATATTGAAAGCCTTGTGCGTGTCTTAAGTGGTGGAGAGCAGGCGAAGGTACGTTTATGTAAATTAATTAATAAAAATACAAACGTCTTGCTTTTAGACGAGCCTACAAACCATTTAGATGTAGATGCAAAAGATGAATTAAAACGAGCTTTAAAAGCATATAAGGGAAGTGTTTTATTAATCTGCCATGAACCGGAATTTTATGAGGAAATTGTGAGCGAGGTTTGGGACTGCTCGAAGTGGACAACCAAAATTTTATAAAAAATAATGGAAAATGAGATTTTTATACTCATTTGTACGGATTGTTACTGTTCACATAGCAGCCAAACAGCAAGTGTTTGGCTGACGTGTGAACAGTAACAAAAATTTTGCTTTATGAAATGTTTTGTTCTTAATGTGACTGACGATTAATGTATTTGGTACGATATTTAGAGTACATAATTTTTTGGCTGCTATAAAGTCCGTAATAACCAGATAACATATAGCTGAATGCAACGGCAAGTAAGAAATATGGCATTCCGTCATAACCAAACAGCTCAAAGCTGATAAGTAAAGAAGTAATCGGACAGTTTGTCACACCGCAAAACAGGGAGGTCATACCAACTGCGGCACAAAGAGATGGTGAAAAACCAATCAGATTACCAAATAAACATCCAAAAGAAGCACCGATAAAAAGGGAAGGAACAATTTCACCGCCCTTATACCCGGCTCCAATGGTTAATGCCGTAAAAATCATTTTTAATAAAAATGCTTCAGGAACAACATGTCCTTCTACAGCTTTTTCAATCACATGCATACCGCTTCCATTATAGGTTTGGTCTCCAATTAATAAAGTCAGTACAATAATTAAACAGCCACCGACTACGATGCGTAAGTAAGGATTTTTAAATAATTTTTTGTATAAATGCTCAGTTTGATGAAGCATAACACAGAAAGCAATACTTACAATAGCACAAAGAACAGCAAGGATAGAAACTTTTGCAGCAGACAAAATGGTTAAGTTTGGTACATGTTCTACTAAAAAAAGTTCCTGACCGACTCCAAATGCCTGTGCAACTGAGAAAGCTGCAAGAGAAGAAACCACACATGGTACTAATGCAGAATATTGCATAATACCTACGCTGATAACTTCCATAGAAAAAATAGAAGCAGCCATTGGTGTACCAAATAGTGCAGAAAATGCTGCACTCATACCGCACATAATCATAATATGCTTGTCCTTATCATCAAGATGAAAATATGCACCAAGTCCGTTGCCGATACTTCCGCCAAGTTGTAAAGCTGCACCTTCTCTACCTGCTGAACCACCGAATAAGTGAGTAGTAACAGTGGAAATAAAAATAAGAGGTGCCATTTTTAAAGGAAGTTTTTCGTTGGAATGAATGGCTGAGAGTACGGAATTTGTACTTAATTCCTTTTCTTCTCGTACCATGCGGTAACATCTGATAATAAGCAGACCGCCAATTGGTAAAAGGAAGATAATCCATGGATTTTTTTCACGAACCATTGTAGCAATGGAGATAGAAAAATGGAATGCAGTAGCGATACTTCCTACAATTGTACCCGTAAGCAGTGCAAAAATAACCCACTTAATAGAAGTGCCTGCATTTTTTGCACTTAGTTCTAACTTGTTTTTAATAATTTCTTTCATAAATATTCCTCATAATAATTTGTTTTATGATATTCCCATAAAAGTGTAACACATTTTCTGGTATTTTTACAATAGAAAGTGTTCATCTTTAAAAAAATAGTGTAACAGAGGTTACTTTTCACACGTCAGCCAAACACTTGCTGTTTGGCTGCGTAAGAACATGATTCAGGGGTTGATTTTTGCTTTGCGAATGGCGTGGGAAGAAAGTGTAAGTAGAACCGAAGCAACATATTAAAAAATGTATAAAATGCATAAAAAATCAAGAAAAAACTTGTTTAAAATATGGAAAATTATAAAGAGGTATTGCAAAAAGAATGGGTAAGAAATATAATTTTAGCATCATCTGAAAACGTTACCGAAAACATTACCAAAAATAGGAGAAGGTGCGTTTTCAAAAAAATTTTTTTCAGGAGGGAAAAGATTATGAAGAAAAAAGTTTTATCACTGATGCTTTCATTAGCTATGACTGCAACATTATTTGCTGGTTGTGGCGGCTCTGATGATGCAGGAAGCAATGCAGAAACAAATGATGGTTCAGAAGCAGCAGGCACAGAAGCAGCAGGCACAGAAGCAGATGATGCAGGAACTGTAACAGCAGATGGTTCGGTTTACTATTTAAACTTTAAACCGGAACAGGATACAGCTTGGCAGGAACTTGCAGCAGTTTACACACAGGAAACAGGCGTACCTGTAACAGTAGTTACAGCAGCATCCGGTAATTATGAAACAACACTTATGGGTGAAATGGGTAAATCAGGTGCTCCTACTTTATTCCAGGTAAATGGACCAGTAGGTCTTGCAAACTGGAAAGATTACTGTTATGACCTTTCTGGTACAGATATTTATTCACATGTAACAAGTGATGAATATGTATTAAAAGAAGGCGAAACAGTATATGGTATTTCATACGTTATCGAATCTTATGGTATCATTACAAATAAGACATTACTTGCACAGGCTGGTTATTCAGTAGATGATATTAAATCTTTTGCTGATTTAAAGAACGTTGCTGAAGATATCACAAACCGTTCTGAAGAACTTGGCTTTTCAGCTTTCTCATCAGCAGGTATGGATGGTTCTTCTGACTGGAGATTTAAAACACATTTAGCAAACTTACCAATCTATTTTGAATATCAGGCAGATGGTATTGGTTCAACAGATGCTATCAAAGGTACATACTTAAAAGAATACCGTCAGATTTGGGACCTTTACATCAACAACAGCACATGTACAGGTGCAGAGTTAGCAGCTAAGACAGGTGATGACTCTCGTAACGAATTCCTTGCAGGTAAAGCAGTATTTTTCCAGAATGGTTCTTGGGAATATGGCAACCTTACAGGCGAAGGCAAATTCACAGATGAAGATTTAACAATGATTCCAATTTATATCGGTGTAGGCGATGAAGCAAATCAGGGCTTATGTACAGGTACAGAAAACTACTGGTGTGTAAACAAAGAAGCAGATGAAGCTGATATTCAGGCTACAATCGACTTCATTACATGGTGTGTAACATCTGAAACAGGTACAACAGCTATGGCTAACAACATGGGATTTGTTATTCCATTTGATACAGCAGTTGCATCTTCTAACTTATTCGTAAAAGTTGACCAGGAATTATTAGAAGCAGGCAAAACACCTGTATCTTGGAACTTCCCAACAATGCCATCAGAAGAATGGAAGAACGTTCTTGGTACAGCATTAAAAGCATACGCAGAAGCACCATCTGATGACACATGGGCAGTAGTAGAAAGTGCATTTGTAGAAAACTGGGCAGCAGAAATTGCCCTTACACAGTAAGATTTACACAGTAAGATTTACACAGTAAGAGTTATACTATAAAACTTTAACAGGACAGGCAGTTATCCTGCCTGTCCTGTTTTTCTATTAAAATTATTAAGAAAGTATAAAGAGTTTCTTAAATTTTAGTGATTTAAAATGAGAAGGCGTTTAAACACGAATTTACTCGTATTGCAAATATTGTGTCTGTATAATATTTGCAAGTAAATGTGTTGAAAAATTAACACATAGAAAGGCAAGGTTATTTTTATGGAAAAGGCGTTAAAAAAATATGGAGTAGTTTTTGCGCTTCCAACATTTGCGGCATTTTTTATTGGTTTTATCGTGCCGTTTATTCAAGGGCTTTATCTCTCGTTTTGTCAGTTTACAACAGTAGATAATGCAAAATGGGTAGGGTTTAACAATTATATCCGAGCATTTCAGGATGAATCTTTTTTAGAATCTTTTTGGTTTACCGTTTCTTTTGCAGTTGTTTCCGTAGTGACGATTAATGTGTTAGCATTTGGGCTTGCACTTTTATTAACAAGAGAAATCAAAGGAACAAATTTCTTTAGAACGGTATTTTTTATGCCAAACTTAATTGGTGGTATTGTATTAGGTTATATTTGGCAGATTTTGATTAACTGTGTGTTATCTCTTTGTGGAGAATCGCTGTTAGCATTAAATTCTACTGCCGGTTATTGGGGATTGATTATTTTGATGTGCTGGCAGCAAGTTGGTTATATGATGATTATTTATATTGCCGGCTTACAGAATATTCCGGAAGATGTGATAGAAGCAGCACAGGTAGACGGAGCAACAGGCTGGCAGACTTTAATAAAAGTAAAACTTCCAATGGTAATGTCTTCGATTACAGTTTGTGTGTTCTTAACATTGACAAATTCATTCAAGTTATTTGACCAGAACTTAGCCTTAACCGCAGGAGAACCTTACCATGAAACAGAAATGCTTGCGTTAAATATTTATAATACCTTCTATGCTCGTGCAGGTGCGCAGTGGAAGGGACTTGGACAGGCTAAAGCTGTTATTTTCTGTATTATAGTTATTGCAATCTCTATGTTACAGTTAAATGCAACACGAAAGAGGGAGGTGCAGGGTTAATATGAAAAAGAAAATGAGTATATCGGATAAGATATGGTTTGTTGTGCTTTGTGTTTGTTCTGTTGCATGGATTTATCCGATTTTTATGATTTTGATTAATTCCTTTAAAATGGATACGGCTATCAGTACTGATTCTGTATTCCAGCTTCCAACAGCAGAAACATTTACAGGGTTGACAAACTATATTAATGCGATTGATTCTAAAGGTTTTATGCAGAGTTTGTTATACAGTGTTGTGATTACCGTAACTTCGGTTGGTGCGATTTTGTTTTTCTGTTCTATGTGTGCATGGTATGTGGTAAGAGTGAATACATGGTATACGAAATTGTTGTATTTTTTATTTGCATTTTCTATGGTTGTACCATTCCAAATGGTAATGTTTACTTTGTCACAGACAGCAGATAAATTAAAATTAAATACACCTTGGAATATCTGGGTAATTTATCTTGGATTTGGTGCAGGTCTTGCTTCATTTATGTTTACAGGCTTTGTAAAAGGTGTTCCGGTAGAAATTGAAGAAGCTGCGATGATTGACGGTTGTACACCAGTACAGACCTATTTTCAGGTGGTAATGCCAATGTTAAAACCTACCATGGTTTCTGTTGGTATTTTAGAGGCCATGTGGGTTTGGAATGACTATTTATTGCCGACATTGGTACTTGATATTAAAAAATATAAAACGATTCCTATGTTAATTCAGTATTTCCGTGGAAGTTACGGAAAGGTTGAAATGGGGCCTATGATGGCATGTATTATGTTGACTGTTATTCCAATTATTATTATTTATATTATGGGTCAGAAACATATCATTAAAGGTGTAGCTGCTGGTGCTGTAAAAGGTTAAAGATAGGTAACTGTGAAGTTCCAAACAGTTGCAGAGATAGGAAAAGTTATGGTTACAATAAAGGATATTGCCAGAGAGTCAGGGTACTCTATCAGTACGGTTTCTCGGGTTTTGAATAATAGAACAGATGTAAGCCCGGAGGCAAAGAAAAAAATTGAAGAAACAGTAGAGAAGTTTCATTTTGTTCCAAATAATAATGCCAAGCATTTAAAGCAGATGAATGCAAAATCAATTGGGATGATAGTTAGAGGTACTTCTAATATGCTGTTTGCCAATATCGTAGCAGAGGTTCAGAGTATCGTTGAAAAAACAGATTATACATTAGTGCTTCATTATTTAGATGAAGAAGAAAATTCTGTGGAACAGGCATTGCAGATTTGCAGAGAACGTAAACCAGCGGGCTTATTGTTTTTAGGTGCAAATCCGGAATGTTTTGAGAAAGAGTTTGCAAGGGTGGATGTTCCATGTGTATTGGTTTCTAATCGGGCAAATACAATGGCATTTGACAATTTGTCCAGTGTATCAATCGACGATAAGCAGGCAGCATGTAGTGCAGTAGATGTATTATTTGATGCAGGCCATGAGAAAATAGGAATTCTTGGAGGAAGTATAGAAAGGTCTCGTACCAGTTTTTTACGTTATAAGGGGTGTGAGGCGAGCTTTGAGGCACATGGAGCGGTTTTTGAACCAAATCTCTGTTTTGAGGCTGCTGGATTTTCTTTTGAGGGTGCTTATAAAGGAATGGAACGGTTGATAAAAAAATATCCAAATCTTACCGCAGTGTTTGCTATGTCAGATGTAATGGCAATTGGTGCAATTCGAGCATTAGTAGATAATGGATATCGGATACCGGAGGATATTTCAATTGTTGGATTTGATGGTACGGTTTTGGCAGAATACTACAATCCAAAGTTATCGACTGTAAAACAGCAATATCGGAGTTTAGCAACACGCGGAGTTGAAATTTTATTTGGGCAGATTGAATGGAGGAAGGAACCAATTCATGAGTTTGTTCCATTTGAGTTTGTAGACGGCGAAAGTGTAAGAGTGATAAAAAATAAAGAATGAGAGGAAATCTATTATGAGATGCGGAGGAGTTTTAATGCATATTTCATCGTTACCATCTCCTTATGGAATTGGAACGATGGGAAAAGAGGCACGCAAATTTGCGGACTTTTTAGAGAAAGCAGGACAGAAATACTGGCAGATTTTGCCAATTTGTCCGACCAGTTATGGTGATTCACCATATCAGTCTTTTTCAAGTTTTGCAGGAAATCCATATTTTATCGATTTGGAGCTTTTATGCAAAGACAAGTTATTGAAAAAATCAGAATGTGAGGCACTTTACTGGGGAACAAATCCACATTATGTAGACTATGGTGCAATTTACAATTCCAAATATCAGTTATTAAAATTGGCATATACCAGATTTGAAAAGAAGATACCGGAGGAATTTTGGAAGTTCTGTGGAGATGAATCTCATTGGTTAAATGATTATGCATTATTTATGGCTTTAAAAGATGCACATAACGGTGCATCTTGGATAGAATGGGAGGATGAATTAAGACATCGTAACTGGGAAGCTATCGAATCTGTAAAGAGAAAATATGCAGAGGATATTCTTTATTATAAAATGCTTCAGTATTTGTTCTATAAACAGTGGAGCAGCTTAAAAGAGTATGTAAATGCGAAGGGAATTGAAATTATTGGTGATGTGCCGATTTATGTATCAGGTGATTCGGCTGATGTGTGGTCAAATCCTTCTCAGTTTTATTTAGATGAAAATTTAAGACCAATTGACGTAGCAGGTTGTCCTCCAGATGCATTTTCAGCAGATGGTCAGTTGTGGGGCAATCCATTATTCCGCTGGGATGCAATGAGAATGGATAATTATGAATGGTGGACAAGACGAATTAGTGCAGTGTCAAAATTATATGATGTTGTTCGTATTGACCATTTCCGTGGATTTGATTCTTATTATGCAATTCCTGCAAATGAGTCAAATGCAAGAAATGGTCAATGGAGACAGGGGCCGGGAATGGATTTATTCAGAACCTTAGAAAGCAGATTGGGTAAGTTAAATATTATCGTAGAAGATTTGGGAATGCTGACACCTTCCGTTATTAAGCTGGTAGAAGATTCCGGTTTTCCAGGTATGAAAATTTTACAGTTTGCATTTGATACTAGAAATGGAAGCAGTTATCTGCCTCATAAATATCAAAATCATTGTGTAGTTTATACAGGTACACATGATAATGATACGATTATGGGCTGGGTAAAGAATTCACCAAAAGAAACGATCAAAAATGCAAAAGAATACTTAAATCTTACTAAGGAAGAAGGTTATAACTGGGGCATGATGCGTGGTGCATGGAGTTCTGTGGCAGAAATTGCAATAGTAACCATGCAGGATATTATCGGATTAGGTTCAGAAAGCCGTATGAATACGCCTTCTAAATTAGGCGGTAACTGGGAATGGAGAGCGACAGCAGACCAAATTCAGAATAAAGATGCAAAACGGATTCATGCTTATATGGAAATGTATGGAAGATTAGTAGAATAATATAAAATTCTAAAAGAAAATAATTCAAGTTTATAATAAAACCAGTGGGACAGAAAGGTTCCATTGGTTTTTTATTTACAAGAACTTTCCTTTTGTGATAAACTTTTTATGGCGGAAAGTTTGAATAACGTGCTTAAAAG
>CAYMHX010000030.1:0-15746 GCA_964390325.1 uncultured Roseburia sp.
GTGAACAGTAACTACTTTTCATTATATTTGTGAAAAATTACCAAAAATATTTTTGCTGCTTGTCATATAAGCTTCTCTATGCTATAAAATATGCAAGAGATGTGAAACTGACACGCCGAAAGGAGTAAAACCATCACATTTTAAATACCATCCTGTTTGGCAAGTATGAAATTCTCTCTATATTAGGCACTGGAAGCAGCAGCACTGTCTATCTTGCTAAACATCTAATATTGAAGTCTTATCGTGCAATCAAATGTATTCCCAAATCATCTGATTCGATATCTTCACCTTGCTTAGAAGCTATACTTCTTAAGCATCTAAATCATCCTTCTATTCCCTCTATCTACGATATAGAAGAAGATACTTCTTATATTTATTTAGTAGAAGAATATATTCAGGGTGATTCATTGGACACGTTTGTGAACCATCAAAGTTACATTTCACAAGAACTGATTTTAAAATTTGCTATTCAATTATGTGATATTTTTATTTATTTGCATAACCTTACACCTTCTCCCATTCTATATCAGGATTTAAAGCCTGAACATATTCTATTATGTGGAGAACAGCTAAAGCTCATTGACTTTGGCTCTGCTAATTTTTTTCTCGGTTCTGACAAACCATTCCAATTTTTTGGAACAAAAGAATATTCTGCACCGGAAGTTTTAAATAATACAACGATTTCTCTCCAATCTGACCTATACAGTCTTGGAAAAGTATTATTATTTTTACTGGAAGCAAGCGATACATTTTGTTCTAATACTCTTAAAACAATCCTACAAAAGGCCTCTGCACCACTTGCAGCAGACCGCTATGAAACGGTATCCGATTTAAAAGAAGCACTGACACAATTTCAAAATTATGCGTTTTTTACAGCTTCGCATCTCTATCAAAGAATTATTGTTCTGGGAAGTAAACATGGAGTTGGTACTACCCATATTTCCATTGCCCTTGTAAATACCCTAAACCAAAATGGTTATTCTGCTGTTTATGTGGAACGCAATAAATCAGGAAATCTGCATTCTTTTGTACGCACAAATAACTCTGTATCTGAAAATAATGGAATTTATCAATATAAATTTTTTCAAGGTATTCCCAATTATGGTACAGGAATTAAGTTTAAATTACCAAAAAACTCTATACTTGTAGAGGATTATGGAACCTTTACAAAAGAACTGCCTGAATTTAACGAAAAAGTCCTCCTTCTATTTGTCATGGGAAGTGATGAATGGGATATGGAAAAAAGCATTCTGGCAGGGTTGCAATATAACCATAAAGAGCATACTGTCTTTCTATGCAGTCATGGAAACCAATATGCAACACGACGTTATGCACAATTACTTGGTACAAAAGTTTACTGCTTTCCGACAGACAGCAACCCATTTGCAAATACAATGGAAAAAGAACAATTCTTTTTTACAATTTTACCCTTTCAAAGGAGGCAGAAAAAATGGTTTTCCTTCGTCAGAAAAAAACAAAAGAACATCTCATTATCGGCATCGCCGGAACAGCAGCAGGATTAGGAGTCACTCATCTATGCATTGCACTGGCAAATTACACCGCATCAAAACTATGTAAAAAAACCGCCTGTCTGGAGTTAACAGACAGCAAAGCTTTTGAACAGTTAAAACAACATCTGCATTTTCGTAATTTGTCCTCAAAAACTGCTCATGCTTCTTTTAGAATCCATGATGTTGATTATTACCCAAATGTACAAAAAGAAGATATTCCACTCCTAACAAATTCCGGCTATGAGATTCTTATTTTCGATTTTGGCATGATACATACTGACTGTCTGGAAGAACTATTTCGCTGCGATAAAAAATTTCTTTTATGCAGCAATGCGCCATGGAGAAGAAGTGAACTCTCTCATTGCCTTTCGTCCTATCCACAACTTAGAAAACTGGAATTTTTGCTTTTCATGGTCAGTTATGGAACAACATTGGATATGACACGGTTCGCTTTGGATTGTTCTATTTCCTACGGACAGCTGCGTTCCATACCATTTTTATCAAATCCGTTTCATATTGAAAAAGATTGTTTTCTATTCTTTGAAAAATTACTGCTGCTATAACCTTCTCATCAGATTGTGAGATAAACTAACAAATTCTAATTCAGCAATAACGTGGACAACAATTATAATATATCACAACTTTTTCATCTACCGTCCTTTTGGCTGCCACAGAATTTGCTCTACGGAGGAAGCTCACTATGAAAATTACACAAGTACAACAACTCTATTTAGAGTTGGAATCCTTGGAAAATCAAGGAATTACCATTTGGCTGGAAGGAAAGCCACAAAGTCCTGAATATGTTGCTAACCAGTTACATATTAATGACGAAAATTCATATATGCGTGACTATATTTTTGATGAAGGGAGGCTGAAAGAAATACATTTTAATAAAATTAAAAATTAAAACTAACAAATAAAATTTCTTTTCGGATAAAATTAGATTTTCCGCGGGGAAATCGGGTTCCTCAATGCTCGATATAACGTTTGCATGAGCAGACATGATAAAAGATTGGATGGGAGTTGTTTTTATCACAGCTCCCTTTAGGTTTCTATTACCTTCATTAAAGTTTAAGATTTTGGAAAACTTTTTACCTTTGCATTTAGAATAGTGTATGCTACAATATTTATAAATCTTCAAAGCAATGCTCTGAAGTTGTTTAAATACACAATTTACTTAAGAAAGGATTTTCCAAATGAAAAAGAAATTACTTCCTGTTATCACTGTATTATGCCTAATTGTTGTAATCATCTTCGTTATACTTCTGGGAAAAGTTATAAAAAGATATTCACCAACCGATGAACAACAGGATTTATCCATACATTATAATTTAACTTCTGAAGAAGAAGTTGCTATTATTTATAACAATGAACTACTTGACTCAAAAGCAATTGTGCATAATGGTATTGTTTATCTTGAAATCAGCATGCTAAAAGATTTTATCAATGATAGATTTTATTGGGATAACAATGAAAATATTTTACGCTATACAACTGCTCAGACATTAATTTCCGTTCCGGCAGAAAGTACCTCTTATACAGTTGCAAGAGAATCTGCCTCTTGGAATCATACCATTGTAAAAATAGATGCCCAAACAGCCTATATTGCCATTGACTTTATAAAAGCTTATTCCGATTTCGCTTATGAAATTTTTCAAGACCCAAACCGTGTGATAATTACCACCGCATGGGGCGATTATAATACTGCTGTCGCAAAAAAGAACTCTAACCTGCGTGTTCTTGGAGGCATTAAAAGCCCTGTTCTTACCGATATAAAAAAAGGCGAAGAACTTACCATTTTAGAAGAAATGGAAACATGGACAAAAGTTGTCACTTCTGATGGTATTATCGGATATATTAAAGCAAAACATTTAAGCAATCCATCAGTGAAAACAATTTCAAGTGACTATGTTCCAGAAGAATTTACACATATAAAAAAGAATTTTGAAATTAATATGATATGGCATCAGGTATTAACTCCTGCTACTAATAACAATATTTCTTCTGTATTACACAGCACAAAAGGAGTAAATGTAGTTTCTCCAACTTGGTTTTATTTAAAGGATAATAAGGGTGGTATTGGCTCACTTGCCAGCTTAGATTATGTAAATTACTGTCATCAACAAGGAGTGGAAGTATGGGCATTGGTAAGCAATTTCGGTGCAAAAGACCAAGGATTAGAAAATCCTGACCTGCTTTCTATTTTAACACATAGCTCAAGCCGTGATGCCCTTGTAAACAATCTGATTTCACATGCTATTCAATATAATTTAGATGGTATCAATATAGATTTTGAGTCCGTAGACCCTGCTGTTGGTGATTCTTATATCCAGTTTATTCGGGAATTATCCTTAAAATGTGCCAACAACGGAATCGTACTTTCCGTAGATAATTATGTTCCTACTGCTTATACTGCCTTTTATAATCGAGCAGAGCAGGCACTTTTTGCCGATTATATTGCCATCATGGCTTATGATGAACATTATGCAGGTTCTGAACCTGGTTCTGTGGCTTCTATCGGCTGGGTAAAAGAAGGAATTGAAAACACATTAAAAGAAGTTCCTGCCGAACAAATTATATTAGGAATGCCTTTCTATGCAAGAGTATGGAGTCTGACCCCATCTTCTGACGATTCTACAGACTACAATATCAGTTGTTACTCTGCAAGTATGGGTGAACAGAAAAACTTAATCAACGTACATGGCGTTACACCTGTCTGGTCTGATGAAACAGGACAATACTATGCAGAATATACCAAAAATAATTCTATTTACAAAATCTGGATGGAGGATGCAACTTCCATCGAACAAAAATTAAAACTTATGGATTCCTTCCAGCTTGCAGGAGGTGCCTTCTGGAAGGTCGGTTTAGAACAAAGTTCTGTTTGGAATACCATTATTAAATACATCAATTAATCATAAAAGTAACTATTCAGTACCTTCATAGTTACAATGCAAAAATCTATTAAAAATTGCAGCACAATTACACATAATTGTGCTGCAATGAGATTTAAGCTGCCTTTGGCAGTATGCACACTTGAATCACTTTCTTTTGTTCAAAACAGCAAGTATTTTGAACTGCTCTGAATAGTTACTCATAAAATCCCTTATTTGCGAATACAATGTAGAAACAAATAAGGGATTTTTTATGAACCGAAAAATAGAGCTTTTTATGTCTATCGCACTTTTATGTTCTTCCGTATTTCTGGCCAGATGGGGTGCACTTTTAAGCAAAAGTATAAAATTTCCACCTTCTACCGAGTCTTACTATGTTTCTGAAACAGAATCCTCCTCAGAAGAAATACCTTTGGAACTCTCCTCCTTCTGTATCGTAATTGATGCTGGACACGGTGGTGCAGATCCTGGAAAAGTAGGTGTTACAAATCTCCTAGAAAAAGACATCAACTTATCCATTGCCTTATTATTAGCCGAAGAATTAAAAGCAAACGGAATCTCCATTGTCTTGACCAGAGAAACCGATACGGATTTATCCAATGGTGCCTCCAATCTAAAATCAGCCGATATGCGAAACCGCTGTCAGCTCATTATAGAGGCTTCTCCTATTTTTACAATCAGTATTCATCAAAATAGTTATCCTGCTGAAAGTGTGACAGGCGCTCAAGTATTTTATTTTACCCATTCCGAAGAAGGACGTATCTTAGCAACTACTCTGCAAAACAGCCTTATTGCCAATTTAGACCCTTCAAACACAAGACAGCCAAAAGCAAATGATACCTATTATCTATTAAAAAAAACACCCACACCTACGGTTATCGTAGAATGTGGGTTTCTTAGCAGTCCTGTCGAATCAGCACTTCTTGCCACCTTAGAATATCAGAAAAAAATTGTTTCTGCTATCTCTTTAGGAATTATGGAATACTTAAAAGCAAATGATTACTTATAAGTTTCTTTTATAATACGAATAAACGACTCAGCGAACCCATATAAACGAGCTGTCTGAACCTGATAAGCATCGGCATCCTCCGATGCTTTTTCTTGCTCATCTTTTTCATTTGTCTTTGAAAAATGATTCAAATCTAAATCTGAAATCAATGCTGTACTGATATTTACCTTATCCATGTCTTCATTTTGGAACATTGTTAAAAATTTATCCATTTGTGAAGAAAGTTCTTCTCTTGTCTTTGGATTATCCGTAGCAATTACACCACTAATTCCCTTTTCTTTTGCTTGGAAGGTCGCTGCAATCTTACCTGTAAACTTCGTTTCAAGCATTATATCCACAATGCCCCTCTTTTCTACACCACGAACAATCTTTAAAGTGACATTTGTCACCTCATCTCCAACTAATACAGGTATTGCATAGGTTTCTTTTTCAGACATCTTTTTTTGAATAGAAATCTGTGCACGCATTAATTTCGCTTCTCGAATATCAATGCTAGTTACTTCATCATCCTCTATCATTGTCTTCATAACATTCTCTGCAAGTTTTCCTAATGCCTCCTGTACTTCTGCCATTTCCTTTGGTTCAGAGACTGCATGACCAAAATCTTCTAATAATTGCTGCTTAATCGTTGCTATTTCATCTAAAAATGACGTTTCCTCCTCTGGCAGAATCTCATTTGTCAAAACTTCATCTTCTTTTTTACCAAATATCTTCCGGAATAACTGATTTCGGTCAGACATCATAGTTTCCATTGCTAAAATATTCTGCACAGAATTTGGAATATCATACTGCTCTAATAATTGATAAACTTCTTCGGAGGTATTGGCACATTGTTTAAAGCCTTCTAATTGTTCTCTTGCATATTCTTCCAAAATTCCTGTATCTGTTGCTTCTATTTCCTGTAATGCTTCTGCTAATTGCTCTGGTGTCATTTCCATCCATGCTGCATTTTGTTTTCCAAGTATGCTTAACCGCTCCGGTGTCATAGCATCTAAAGCATCTGTAACACAATGATTCATATAGCCCGTCATAATTTGCTCGGTAATTGAATTTTGATATCCACTTTCAGTTTCTTTTTCGCCAAAGCTGTCATCTACATAAAAATTCATTTTCTTTTGCTTATTCCCGCTTCTAACTGCTGTCAGTAAATTCTTTAAGGTAATCTCAGAACCCTGATTTACCAATGCTCCAATTGCTGCACCGTCCGTTTTTTCTACCTGATGCAATAAACGATACACGCCGATAAAGGTACTTCTCTCATTTTCTGTAATTTCTTTATTTCGTTCTAACTTCCACAAAAACTCACTAAAGCGTTCTGTATCGTCGCCTTTCCATTCCTGTTTAATTACTTCTGCTGCTTTATTTAATGTACCAAAATCCATTTCTAACGGATTTTCACCCTTTCGCAACATTTCGATTACAACACGAGGAGTTAAATTTTTAAATACCTGTTGTACTTCTTTGTCTGCTGCCTTCATTTCTATGATATGTTCTTCTGTAATCTCAAGCTGATTATATGCTAAAATACGGACAGCTCTGCGGTTTACTTCATTCTTCTCTAAGTTAAGGTCATCTAAAATAGTATCTACATTCTGAAATGCTTTTTGATAAGAATCTCCCAAATCACTTCTAGGTGCTGTCATAAGCGGTTCATAACTCTGGTTCGCTCTTTCCATCGCAGCCTTCAATGCAGTACCATTTTCGTAAACACCCTCGATATCTGACACATCTGCCTCTGGTATTCCTAATACATAAGCAGGCACAGATTTAATGATAGATAATTTTTCCTGTGTCTCTGCAAACAAGGATACATTTTCTTCTGAAGCTTCCACTCCCTGTGTCTCTAATAAATTCGCATAATACTTATTTTCCTCATTTTTTAAAGCTTCTACTAATTCCATCAACGGTTTTGTTTCAATCGAAATCCCTCTTTTTAAAAGAGAATAATTCGCCTCAAATGTCATTGCAAGACGAGTTTCCTCTAACTGACGTTTGGCTTTTAAAAATCGCCATTCTTTATCTGAATAAAGATGTTCTGTATCTAATTCTTTCCCAATAAACGATTCCGTATTGATACTCAAATTACTTTCTGAAACAGATACTGAATCCATATTCATCTGCAAAGTTTGTGCAATACGTTCACTTGTGCCTTTCTCCTGTCCTGCTGCCAGTTTTAAATTTTTAACGGTAAGCTCAAATCCTTTATCTATCAAATACTGAATATCTGCTTCTGTTGCATTTTCGATAATAGAAACTGCTTCCTCAGCACGACTCTTGATATCGTATCCATCCAAAACAAATGCTTCCTTTGGCATTCTTCCTTCTGCTAACGCCGTTACAATTGCATCTAACATTACTTCCTGCGAGGAAAACCCTTCATAAGCTTTTAAATCTGCCATATAACTTAAATTTTCTGCTGTTAATGGAATCTCATTTGCCATTAACCACATACTATCTTTCATACTCTGTTCATTCACAGGAAGACCCGCTTGTTCAATCACCGTTTCTATCTGTGTCTGCATTCCGGACAATTCATCTGTCTGTTGTGATACATAATAAGCGCTTCCACTATGTACTGCCTTATAAACATTCTCAATGGTAGGCTCTAACCGATTGTCCAAAAGATATTTCATACCTCCTTCGGTCAATGGATTTAATGTTACTGCCAATTCATATGCTTTCGTACACTCTGCAATATTTTCTTCCGTCACTGGCAAATCTGCCTCTTTTAATTTTTGGCCTATCTGCCTTGCAAGTGTACTGTTTCCTGTCATTTCTTCTAATTGAGCCGTACTTAAATCATCTCCAAAACCAGAAATATCGCCACCGCCCTTTGCAATCTGCATTTTAATCTTATCGGTTACTGTTACAATCGTATTTCCTGTCGTTTCATCCAGAGAAAACCCTTCTTCCTGCATTTTTGCATAATCTTCTTCTGATGTTGTATGAGAAAGCACTGCCATCTGATTTTTACGGTCTGTGGCATCTAATGCCATACCTGTTTCCAGTTTCTCTGCCAAATCTTCTCTTTTCTCCAATGCAGGATTTAAATAAGTAGAATCTTTAATTAAAACTGTCTGCCTATCTGAATATCTGGACTTTGCAGCCACTGCTTTTTCTGCAAAAAGTGTATTACTGCCTTTTAATTCAATACTTCCTGTCTGCTGTAACATATCTAAAATGCCATTTTGCTGTTCGATTCTCATTTTAATAGCCCTGCCTTTCCATGTGTTAATTTTTTAACACATTTACCTGTAATCTGTACAGACACAATATTTACCACCATGTAAAAAAGCACATCTTTTCGACAAGTCGAAAAAATGTGCCATTCTTTCGCTGGTATATATATCGGTCTTTCCAGCGTTTTTATTAAGTTTTAGAATTTAAATACTGCCACTCCGTATGGTGCCAATGGATAATCAAATGAGAATGGTTTTCCATCACATTCCGCTTTTACAGCTTTATAACTTTCCGGTTTTTTCTTGCCAGTGCCGCCAAATTCTTCAGAATCACTGTCTAATACCAGTTTATAAGTTTTCTTTTTCGGAACACCTACACGGTAATCAGCACGTTCCATTGGTGTAAAGTTGCATACGAATAACAAGTTGTTCTTTCCATCTTTGCTCTTTCTTACAAAACTGAAAATACTTCTCTCACCATCGTTTGCATTAATCCATTCAAAACCTTCCCAGCTATGGTCTAATTCATACATACATTTGTTTTTCTGATACATATGTAATAATGCTTTCATCCAGTTCTGAATATGCTGATGCTCTGGATTTTCTAATAAGAACCAATCTAATTCTCTTGCTTCACTCCATTCCTGTAACTGAGCAAATTCCTGTCCCATAAATAAGAGTTTCTTACCAGGATGACCCATCATATATGCATAAGCAACCATGAGGTTTTTAAACTTATCAATACCAAGACCTGGCATTTTATTTAATAATGAGCATTTCAGATGAACTACTTCATCATGTGATAATACTAAGATATACTTTTCAGCTTCGTTATAGCTCATTGCAAATGTCATCAAATGATGTGCATTTTTTCTGAAAAGTGGGTCTAATTTCATATAAGTTAAGAAGTCATGCATCCAACCCATATTCCACTTATAGCTGAAGTTCAATCCATTATCTTCTACATCACCTGTTACTTTTGGCCAAGCAGTAGATTCTTCTGCAATCATCAATACACCTTTATTTCTTCCTGTAATCAATGTATTAATGTGTTTGAAAAATTCAATTGCTTCTAAGTTCTCATTACCGCCATACTGATTTGCAACCCACTGTCCATCCTGTTTACCATAATCTAAGTAAAGCATAGAAGCAACAGCATCAACACGTAAACCATCAATATGATAATGTTCTACCCAAAGTAATGCACTACCAATTAAGAAGTTCTTTACTTCTGTTTTTGCATAGTCAAAAATCTTGGTACCCCAGTCAGGATGTTCTCCTTTTCTGCTATCTGCATATTCATATAAGCAAGTTCCATCAAATTCTGCTAAACCGTGTGCATCTCTTCGGAAATGTGCCGGTACCCAGTCTAAAATAACACCGATTTTATTCTTATGACACGCATCAATGAAATGAGCAAATTCCTTTGGTGTTCCATAACGAGAGGTTGGTGCATAGTAACCTGTTACCTGATATCCCCATGAACCATCAAATGGATATTCTGAAATACCCATTAATTCGATATGCGTATATCCCATTTTCTTTACATATGGAATTAAATGTTTTTCTAAATCTTTGTAGCTATAATAACCTTCTTCTTCTGTTTCTGCACCGATATGGCGTTTCCATGAACCCGGATGCACTTCATAAATTGCTATCGGGCGTTCGTATGGGTCTTTTGATGCACGGTCTTCCAACCATTTCTTATCTGTCCACTTGAAGTTTTCAATATCTGCTACGCGAGAAGCATTTCCCGGACGAAGTTCTGAAAAACTTGCAAATGGGTCAGCTTTGTAAAGGCGTTTTCCATCTTTTGTTTCAATTAAATACTTGTAAAGCACGCCTTCCTTTAATCCCGGGATAAATAATTCATAAATTCCCATTTCTGCCGGTTCTAATCGTTTCATTTCATTTGCTGTTTCATTCCAGTCATTGAAATCACCGATTATAAAGACTCTACTAGCATTTGGCGCCCATAAATCAAAACATACCCCTTTGGTTTTACCTTCTTTGTAAAGATGAGCACCCAGTTTTTTGTAGATGTCATAGTGTGTTCCTTGGCCAAAATAGTATCGGTCAAGCTCTGTAAAATTTGCCATTGTATGTAACCCCTTTCCTTAAGTTGCCATAACTTTTTAATTAAAATCTTTTTCGTGCAAAATTACATAGTCTTCTTCATCAAATCTCGAAGATGTAAGTATACTGAAAGCTTTTTTCAACGCCCCGCTTTCCACATGTGCAATTGCAGCATCTACAATTTCCTTTACTTCCGCAATTGTAGTTTCTCTGTCTAACTTCTGAATATTACTAATGCTGTTATACAGAGCTAAAATTCCCATTTCGTCAATGACATATCCATTTTCTGCAGCATAAGCTCTTGCAAAAATTACTAACTCATCATTTGTAAAAATAGGTATTTTTATTCTCTCCGAGAATTTAGAAGCAAACTCTTTATCACGCATTAAAACCTTTTCGATTTCATGCTTCAAACCTTCCAGAATCACCAACGTTCCCTGTGTATCCTGTTCTAAAAGAAATCCCAGCCTTCTGGTAGATTCCACTGTCAAATCGCCTGCGCTTTCTATAATCAAACATCCGCCTGCAATTTTTCCAAATAAACCATCTATATCCTTCTCATTTAATACAGACGCTCCGATTTTTCCAACCTTTCCATTTGGTCTTCCCGTCATCTGCTGTAAAACTTTAATAAAATTCGTTGCAAAAACAGTTTTTCCACTTCCGGAACCACCCATAACAATCAGATTTCCAATATTGGATGTTCTTCCCTGCTTTAATCGAGAAGCAATTCCGTTAAGTGCAATACAAATCTGTTCTTCCATACCTTTAATATGTGTAATATATGAAAACGTTTCCCTTTGTTCCTGTGAAAGTTCTGTAAGCTCAATTTCTAAATTAAGGTCTTCCGGGAGTTCAATTTCAGGAATGAGTTCTTCTGTCGTCTCCTCCAGTCTTCCTATCAACTCTTGTGAAAGTTCTAACAAAAACTCCTCATCCGGTTCTTCTCTAAAAGGCCTTTCTATCTTCTGTGTTTCTTTGCTTTTTGATTCCTCCAAGATTTCGTCCAAAGGATTTTCTGCTAATTTGGATGCCTCAAAACTCTGTGTCTCAGCCTCCATTTCCCTGATATCAATTTCCTCAATATCAATTTCTTCTATCACAATATCTTCTGCATTTATTTGCTCTGTCTTACTTTCTTCTACTTGTATATCCCATTCATTTACAAAATTCGGCTCTTGAATAGCTTCTGAATCAAGCTTGTCTTCCTCAGCAGAATAATTTTCTTCTACAATGCGGCTTTGTCTTTCCATTACCGCATGTATTTCTGCTGCTAACTCCTGATTGGATGTGTTTTCCTGTGCCGCCACAATTCGTTCTTCTATCTGTGCATTTTCCGTGCTGATACGGTCAATTTCCTTCTGTAAAATCTGATTCATATCCGCAACCATCTGTGCTGCTTTTTCTTCTTTATCTTTCTGCGGTTCTAACACCAAAGGCTTCTTTTCTTTTACTACTGCAGGCTTTGGTCTTTGTCCTGTATTTGCTCCCGGTATGACATCCATTAAGCGTTCTAAAATATCTCCTGCCTCCTGTGATGCCTTCTCCTTTATTGCTTTTTGTTTCGTCTGCTCCTCTTTAAGAACAGATGTTGCTGTCTGCACCGTACGTTCCCATTCTCCTAAAATCTCCTCAAAGGACATCTGACCTGTAATCTGCACTTCAAATACTTTTCCATTCGGAAGCACAATCCGAATCTGTTTCTCCTGTTCTTCAGCTCTTTTATTTGTTTCTTCTAATTTTTGTTTTTCCCATTTTACCATTTTTAATTCTTTCTGTTTTAAAAGCTCCGGTTCAAGCTCTTTCTTATCAACTTCTTCTTGTTTCAAAGGCTTTGCTTTTAATTCTGGTTTATTCGCTTCTGCTTGTTCGAAAGGCTTTGCTTTTAATTCTGGTTTATCCGCTTCTGCTTGTTCGAAAGGCTTTGCTTTTAATTCTGGTTTATCTGTTTCTTCTTGTTCCAAAGTGTCTGTCACTGTTTCTGTTTTTTGTACTTCTTCCTGCTGGCGTATATACGGAATATCCTTCACAAGCCTTTTAATTGCATTGATACGGCTTTCAGCGGCATCCTCTTTCTTCGCCTCGCTCATAAACTTCTGTATGCCTTTCTGAAAAGTTGTCTGTAAATTTTGTACAGGGGGCTTTTCTAACAATTCCTCTTTTGGAAACTCTGCGGTTTCTTCTACAGCTTCTATTGTTTCCAAAACCTCCTCCTGCATACCTTCCTTTTCCAGCTTAAACTTTTTATAGCTTTCCTCCTGCTGCGGAGTCAACGGTTGATACTGCTTTTTCAATTCTAATGCCTTTTCTACATACGTGCCATATCCAAAATACAAATATACCTCATCACAGACTTCCACACACTTTGCCGACATGCCCGCCTGATGATACAAATAAGCAAGCTCATATCCCCATTCTTCCGTCGGTTCCTGTTCTTTTAAATCCTCCAGACATAAAATTAATGTCTGATAATCAGCACCCTCAGCCTTGCTGATTTCATATTTCAATACATATTTTAAATTATCACGCGGTGCAGCTTCTATAAACTCTTTATAATATCCCCATGCTTCATCATATTTTTCAAGCTTAACCGCAACACAAACAAGACGATAAAGAATCGTCCTACCCATTGGTGAACGGCTGCGAGCCATTAAAAGCACCTCTCTGCTCTCCTCATACCGTCTCACCTGTTCATATATCTCTCCAGCCCTTGCTAATGCCGTTACATTTTTTATTTTACGCCAATTGATGGTATCCGCAAGTTCTGCGGCTTCCTGATAGCGTCCTTCTGCTGCTAAAGACTTCATCTGTTCCAGTCTTAAATTATACTCATATCTATCCAAATCCTGCCACCTCAAACTGTGGTTTTTATCATTATAACATAACTATTCAATAGCAACTTTTTATGCTATTATTCTACCTTTTAGTTTAACATAGGTAATGGTAGATGTCAAAAAAATACATTCTTTCTCGTTATTTTTTTTCATAAATCGGCTCATTTGTCTTCTTATCAATTTTTCTTAATTTGATATAAGCCTCTGTATCAACAGGGATTCCTCGCTTTTTCAACAAATAAGAAAGTATCTGTCCCACAATATAATAGATGACTGCCGTCAATGGTACACCTAAGACCATTCCGATAAATCCCCATAAACCACCAAAAAATGTAGTAGAAAAAACAATCCAAAATGCTGTAAGACCTGTAGAATTACCTAAAATCTTAGGACCAATAATATTCCCGTCAATCTGCTGTAAAATGAAAATAAAAATCAAAAAATACAGACTTTTTATCGGACTTTGCAGTAAAATAATAAAAAATGACGGTATCGCACCAATAAACGGTCCAAAAAATGGAATGACATTTGTCACACCAATAATCACAGATACAAGCATTGTATATGGCATTTTCATAATCGACAATACAATATAGGCTAAGACACCAATAATCAACGAATCCAATATTTTCCCCGAAATAAATCCACCAAATAATTCATGACTTTTACGAACAGTGTCTATGATGACATTTGCCCGTGACGGTTTAAAGCATGCATAAACAATTTTCTTCGCTTGTCCCGAAAACTTTTCTTTAGAAGTGAGAACATAAATAGAAACTACAAAACCAATGAAAATATTTAATATCAACTTTACACCCGCAACAGCCCCACTCATAATAGAGCCGATATAATATTCAATCTGTGGCAGGAATGTGTCTCTTAGCAAACTTTCAAACCAAGCAGAAGAACTGACAACCATTTCATTCATAAAGGTTTCCAGTTCACTTCCATCTTCTACTACTTCGTTAATCCATGCCAATAGATTATTCACCTCATCCGGAAATGTACGAACCATACTCATAATACTATCTGTAATCGTCGGTAAAATCGAGGCAACCAAAACAACGATAATCACTGCAAAAAACAGCCATGCTCCAGTAATCCCCAGCATAAGACTAAGACTTTTTGCTTTTTTCTTACTGTTTACCTGTTTCTCTAACAGTGGTCTTGTCCATCCTTGGATTGTATTTACAATCGGATTAAGCAAATAGGCTAACACAATTCCTATAATAATCGGCTGTAAAATAAACGTTATTTTCTGTATATATGCCGAAAACTGCTCACTGCGATATAAAAAAAAGAAGAAAATAGCACAACAGCAAAATGTTAAAAATGTTGCAATCGATACCATTATTACATACCTTTTCTTTGCATCTAATGTTTTTAACTCTATTTTTTCTTCCTCTGTATCTTTTACTTTTTGTAGTTCGCTCATTTCATATCCTCATTTCTTATATATTTGTAACTGTTCAGAGTAGGTCAAAACACTTGCTGTTTTGACCAAAAGAAAGTGATACAGGAGTGCAAAAATTCTATTGTGCAGCAATTTTTAATGAATTTTTGCATCGTAACTATGAAGGTACTGAATAGTTACAGTAATTTTAATCATCAAATATATAGTACTATTGTACACGGAAGTTCTCAATTTGAAAATAGACCACAGCAAAATAAATTCAAAAAATTTATTCCACTGTGGTCCTTTTATTAGCCTTTATAATAATTAATTAAACATCCTTTTAAGATAATTTCTCTCTCATCATCTGTTAATGCATCTATATGCAGATTAAATTCCTTTAAAGCTCCGTCTTTTACCACATATGCAGCAATGTCAGCCTGTTTTTCTTCTACTGCTTTACGAATATTTGGAATAAAAATGTAATCCAAGTTTTCAAATGGTAATTCTCCTGTTGGAATAATAAATGGCAGCATACCCCAGTTAATTAAGTTAGAACGATAACGTTTTGTCGCATATTCATTTGCAATATTTGCCCAGCCGCCAAGTACCTTCTGACAAGATGCTGCCTGCTCACGAGCAGAACCATCACCAGGTTTTACTGCAAAAATGGTACTTCCAAAGCCTGTATTATCTTTGCTGATCTCTGCAAACTGTTCCTTGATTGCTGTCATAATATCTTTTAATTCTGCTACTGCCTCTGCAGGGCAAGTTCCTGCTTCTACTGCTTTTTGAGCTTTCTGAATTTCTTTTGCACGACTTACATACATTGGATCTTTTCTGGAAAGTG
>CAYMHX010000031.1:0-15733 GCA_964390325.1 uncultured Roseburia sp.
TTTTTGTATAGTTTTTACAATTGAAAAAGTCTCTGGAAAGTTTTGAGATACTATAAGAAACTTTTTGTCAATATGTTTTCAGAAAAAAATTTTATAGGGGGTTAAAATTTTTATATAGTTTTTAATTTAAAAAAGTCTCTGGAAAGTTTTGAAATACTGTGGAAGAATTTTGTTAATATGTTTTTAGAAAAAATTGTGTGTATTTTTTATGGGTAACAGTTCAGCCATCAGCCAAAATGAAAAACATCAGATGCTTGCATCATGATTTTTTCATTTGAGCTGATGAGCGGAACGCCATTTTATGAGCAAAGTTAGTTGCGAAGCAACGGGAAAGCGACGAAGTCGCCTTTGCGAATGGCGTGGGCTGAACTGTTACTTTTATGGATTTTTAATTTTTTGTTTGCCTTGAAAAATAGGTACTTATGTACTAATATAGAATTATACTTTTATATGGAACAACAATTTTATTATGGTATTTTTTTGCAAGATAATATTTCAAATTTGACACATATTGTTGGTGGTTTCACAGGTACAGGATTGGGATTTGCAATGTATCGATTTAGAATAAATAGATATTGAGGGACTGAAATGTTTAATTGTGTAGAAATTCAGAGTTTAGATGACTTTTTTATAGATTTAAACAAGCGCAAGATACAGGGGGTATTTTTTTACCGAATCAATGGATTTAATGAGCAGATACAGGATTTTTTGTTAAAATATTATCAAACTGCAAGAAATACAGGTGTGGTGATAGAAGGACGTATTCCAAATCCAAATGAAAAAAATTTGGCTTATTATGAAGAAATGATGGGAATGCAATTTGTCCTTGATGTGCAGTTTATAGAAAAAAGTCTGCAGAAATGGCTGCCAAGAATGAATGCATTTCAACGAAGTAATGTTTCAAAGGCAATGTTTGATACGTTAAATCAATTAAAGAATGCTGGAAAAAATGAGAATATGCTGAAAAATGCATATATTAAATTTATGTGCTGGCTTTACTATAAGTTTGAAAGAGTAGCGGGACAGTTAGGAAATAATGCTATCCCTAAAATTTTATATGAAGGAAATATTAGTAATTATGAATTAGTATTCCTTCAAATGTTGGCAAAAGCGGGATGTGATGTAATTTTACTTCAATATGAAGGAGATGCAAAATATTTACAGCTTGACCCGGTATCAAAGATATCGAACGAACTGAAATTAGGTGAAATGAAAGCATTTCCAAAAGAATTTCATTTACAGACGATAAGAGATGAAATACAGGCGGGGTTTCATAATGAAAGATTGTATGGAACAAAGCCAGTTCTTTGTAATGCTACCAATACATGGATAAAAGGAAAAGGCTTAGATGACATAAGAACAAATTTACAAGAAAGAGGAACGGATAAAAGATTTTTTTATAATGCGTTTTTTAGAATGAATGGAGTAGAAGATAAAATTACTTATGTCAATGAATTATATCAATTTTATTTAGAGTTAAAAAACAACGGACGAAGAATTGTTGTTATTGATGAAGGGATTTTAACTCCGACAGTAGAAGAAATATCACAGATAAAAAGAAAAAGCTATCCAAACTATGAGCAATTGCTTATGGATTTACAGATGAATATAAAATATACAGCTAATGTAGAATTACAGAGAATTATGATAAAAAGTTTTGTTGATGTACTTTCCGAAGAAACAAAAGTAGAGGGAATGAACGTCAATAAAATCATGAATAAGGCAGTTTATTTGTTATGTTGGCTGAAGCGTTATCAAGAGCAGTTCTTTTTCAATTGGAAACAGCCTGAAATAGCTTGTTTTATTTATCTGGGGGCTTGTCAAAATAGCAATGAAGCATTATTTTTAAGATTTCTTGCAAGACTTCCGATTGATGTACTTCTATTAAATCCAAATTTGAATACGAAATGTATCGTAAATGATAAATTGTTATATGAAGTACAATATGGAGAGTCATTAACTGTCAATCAATTTCCAAAGCAAAATTCAGAAATCCAAATTGGAACGACTGCGTATCATGCAGAACGGGAACTGGACGTTTTGATGTATCAAAATTCAGGTATTTATAGAAATCAGCAATATGCTAAGGCAAATATTATCAATTTGCAGACAATGTACGAAGAAATTGCTATCTTATGGAAACAGGAGATGAAATATCGTCCTAATTTTAGCGTAAGTGAAAGCTGTGTGAATATTCCCGTCATTTATACAAAGGTGTGTGGAGTAAAAGATGGAAATTTGATGAATTATTGGAATAGTATCAAAACGCTTTTGACAGAAGATACCCTTTTGATTAAAGAAATTCCATATATTGTATCAACTGCACCAAACCCTATGAAAGCTTTTTCGGCTGAGTTTTTTAAGAATGGAAAACTTCAGAGGAATAAAATAAAAAATCATCCCAAATATCCATATGGCGTATTGCGGGAAGAAATGCAGGAATATATTTTAGATAAATTGCAATTGCTGATAGACCAAAAGTTTATCAAAGGAACTTTTGAAAATGGAACGGAATATACCATTGTTGCAACGGTCTTAAATATGAAAAAAGAGATATTGAGAATGATTCAAAAATTTGATTTTACAAAGATAAATCCGAAATTAGTATATATCAATGTTACAGAAGAAAATATTTCTTTGGAAGATACAATTTTAACTGTTTTTTTAAATTTATTGGGGTTTGATATTGTATTTTTTGTTCCAACAGGATATCAGACGGTGGAGAAGTATTTAAATAAAAAACGGATGGACGAACATCAAATTGGAGGTTATTTATACGATTTAAGTATTCCTGATTTTAATGCACTTCCATCGACAAAACCGATGTCGTGGAAAGATAAAATTTTTAGGAGAGGTGTTTAATATGGCAATGGATTTTAGTAAATTAAATACGCAGCAGAATGTTACAGGAACAAGTATGCCAAATGCAAGAGAAGAAGTTATGATAGTAGAGCAATACGATATTGTGGCAGACAGAAAACAGATGAATGAGGTTTTAGTTGGTTCACAGGAAGTCGATGACTTAGTAAGTACGATTGAATTAGATAATTTAGAAACAATCGTTTCTTTTGGGGCAGAAGCAGCAGAGGAAATTGCAAAAGCATCGGATGTTGTTTTAAATAGTATGAATATGTCACAGTTAGATGGTTCTACAGAAATGTTGAAAGTGTTGTCTGACATTATGTCAAAGTTTGATATAGATGAAATTAAAGAAAATCCTACTTTTTTTGGTAAGCTATTCGGAGGCTTGAGAAAACAGTTAGATAAAATTTTGGCAAAATATCATACAATGGGAGAAGAAGTAGATAAGATTTATGTTCAGTTAAAACAGTATGAATCGGAAATTAAACAATCCAATCGGAATTTGAATTTGATGTTTGAAGCGAATGTCAATTATTATCATGAATTGGTCCGTTATATTCTTGCAGGAGAACAGGGCTGTCAGGAGATAGAAGCTTATTTAGAGCAAAGAAGACGTGATTTTGAAATGACAGGAGATAATGCCATTCAATTTGAAATTCAGTCATTGGAACAGGCTCTTATGATGTTAGAGCAGAGAACACAGGATTTAAGAACGGCTGAAATGGTTGCAATGCAGTCAATTCCAATGATAAAAACAATGGAATTTTCCAATATGAATTTAGTGAGAAAAATTAATTCTGCATTTATTATCACACTTCCGGTATTTAAACAGGCGCTGGCACAGGCAATTATGTTAAAAAGACAGCGTATTCAGGCAGATGCAATGTCTGAACTGGATAAAAAGACAAATGAAATGCTGATTAAAAATGCAAAAAATACCGTAGAACAGGCGAAGATGACGGCAAGAATGACAGCAGGAAGCTCCATTAAGATTGAAACGCTGGAAAAAACTTGGCAGACGATTGTAAAAGGAATCGATGAAACACAGCAAATTCAGGAAGATGCAAGACGAAAACGAGTAGAAGATAAGGCGAGATTAGAAGCAATTAAAAAAGAATTTAATCAAAAATATCATATGCCGGCAGGGAAATTCTAAACAGATAATAAGAATAAGGAAAGAAAAATACAGATAAGAAGTTTTTATGTAATTGTAGAATGAAATTATAAAAATATTTTATGAGAATGTTGTTTCTTAGATAGGAATATTATTATAATAGGAGGATAAAATTATGCCAATTAATTTATCAAAAGGACAGAAGGTGGATTTAACAAAAGGAAATCCGAAATTGAAACATATTATGGTAGGTCTTGGCTGGGACGTGAATGTATTTGTTTCAAGTGCAGCATTTGACCTTGATGCGGCAGCGTTTATGCTTGGGGATAATGGGAAATGTCCTACGGAAAAAGAATTTATCTTTTATGGTAATTTAGAGCATACTACTGGTGCAGTGAAATCTATGGGCGATAATTTGACAGGAGTAGGCGATGGAGATGATGAACAGATTCAGATTGATTTAAGTAACATTCCTGCAAATATTTCAAAAATTGCATTTACCGTTACTATTTATGATGCAGAAAACAGACGTCAGAATTTTGGACAGGTATCAAATGCATTTATTCGAATTGTAGATGAAGATACAAATATAGAGTTAATTCGTTATGATTTAGGAGAAGATTTTTCGATTGAAACAGCTGTAGTTGTCGGTGAATTATATCGCTATAAAGGAGAATGGAAGTTCAATGCAATTGGAAGCGGTTTCCAAGGCGGTTTAGCAGCATTATGTGGTTATTATGGAATCGAAGTAGCTTAATTTGTAATTATTCAGAGCCAAGGCAATTTTAAAAAAATCAGGCGAGTTGTCTTGACGAAACGAATGATTTTTTGAAAATTTCTTTGGCGAGAAGCCATAACGAAACGAACTTGAACAGTTCGCTTGAAACATGAAATGTTTTCGAGCTTGGCTCTGAATAGTTACTTTAATTTAAAAGAAATAGGAGGACGAAATTATGCCAATTAGTTTGAAAAAAGGACAGAAAGTTAGTTTGACAAAAGGAAATCCGGGATTGAAAAAAGTGATGGTAGGTCTTGGCTGGGATGTAAACCAATTTGATACAGGAAAAGCGTTTGACTTAGATACAGCAGCATTTTTAGTGACGGATACAGGAAAAGTATCAAAAGCAGAAGATTTTGTTTTTTATGGAAATTTAGTACATCCTTCAGGTGCCGTAGAACATATGGGTGACAATTTGACTGGCGTGGGTGACGGAGATGATGAACAGATAAAAATTGATTTATCTTTAATTCCAGCCAATATTTCTAAAATTGCGTTTACAGTAACTATTTATGAAGCAGAAGAAAGACGTCAAAACTTTGGACAGATTAACAATGCCTTTATTCGTATTTATGATGAAGAAAAGGGAGAACAATTGTTAGAATATGATTTGGACGAAGATTTTTCAATCGAAACAGCAGTTGTTTTTGGTGAATTGTATAAACATAATGGAGAATGGAAGTTTAATGCAATTGGAAGCGGATATCAAGGCGGTTTGGCAGCATTATGTGAGAACTATGGAGTAGATGTTGAATAGTAATCATAGTCCAGAGCAGATAAAATAGTTACTGTTTTAAGAAAAAGAATGCAAGTTGGAGATTTTACATTGTAATAGGAGAAATAGTAATTATTGAGAGTAGTTCAAAAGACTTGCTATTTTGAATAAAAGAATATGATTCAGATGTGCAAAAATTTCATTGCAAAGCAATTTTTAATAAATTTTTGCATCGTAACTGAGCGGGGACTGAATAGTTACGAATAGTAAATATTAAGGGGGCATGTTTATGTCAGTTAGCTTAAAAAAAGGACAAAAAGTCAGTTTAACCAAAGAAAATGCAGGATTATCCCAAATCATTGTTGGCTTAGGCTGGGACCAGGCACAGCAAAAAAAACGTGGCTTTTTTTCAGCAAAACCACAAGAAATTGATTGTGATTCTTCTGCAATTTTATTACAGGATGGAAAATTTATCAATAATACAGATTTAGTTTATTTTGGAAATTTGCAGCATAAAACAGGAACGGTACGTCATTTTGGCGATAATTTAACGGGAGCAGGTACAGGAGATGATGAACAGATTATGATTGATTTATCTGCAATCCCTGCACAGTATGACAGAATTGTAATTGTTGTAAATATTTATCAGGCAGTTCAGAGAAAACAGCATTTTGGTATGATACAGAATGCATTTTGCAGATTAGTAGATGTAAAAACCGGTCAGGAAATGTGTAAATATAATTTGACCGAAGATTATTCGGATATGACAGCTATGATTTTTGGAGAAGTATATAGAAGGAATGGAGAATGGAAATTTAGTGCTGTTGGACAGGGAACAAAAGATAAAGACTTGGGAGAATTGGCAAGAAGATATGTTTAGGGATTGTTAAAAAAATATCAATTTGTTTAGAAATAAGGGTTGTCGGAAAATAAAAATGACATACAACATATATTATATGTTGTGCTTACTTTTCATTTCCAGACAATCCCTTTTTCTAAGATTACAAATTAACAATACTTTGCTTTCTAATTTTTATATCATTTAGCATATCATTTTTTTCCAGCTTTCTCGTCCCAAACAGCCACTTCTACTCCAACAATCTCAGAAGTAAACGGTGTCCCATCCTGTTTATCAAAATGTTCAGTTGCTTTTTTTACATATTTAAACCCAAGATACAATAAAGGCAGGTTGCAATATGTAATCAAGATATTCGCAAAATCCGATAAATTCCAAAGTGCATTCAAATCCAATCCTACAATATTTGTCAAAATACCAAACGCAATGACACAAAGGCAAAGTACACGAATGGTATTAATAAATATCGGATTGGTAGAAATTCGTTTTGCACAAATTTCTGAAAAAGAAATAAATCCTAATAAACAGGTAAAAGCAAATAATCCAAAACAGATAGAAATTAACAAAGATACCACGGTATTAAACGTAGTACCAGGAGCCAGTTCTGTTGCAGCGGTTAAATATTTTGGAAGGTTATCCATCGAAAACCACATATCAGCAGCATCCGTTTGCCATACACGCCCCATAACAACTACAAATCCAGTCAAAGTACAAATTACAATGGTATCTAAAAATACACCGATAGATTGTACACAACCTTGTGTACAAGGATGAGCGGAATCAGCAGCAGCGGCAGCCATGGTCATCGTGCCCTGTCCTGCTTCATTTGACATAAGGCCACGTTTTACGCCTTGCACTAAGGCAGTACCAAATGCTCCTCCAAACACAGCCTCTGGTTTGAATGCTTCGGTAAATACGGCATAGAAAAACCATGGAATACGGTCAAAATTTACAAGAATAAGTGCTAATACTGTTAAAACATAAATCACAGCCATAACAGGAACGGCAATATCTGTTACTTTTGTTAATTTTTTAATTCCACCAAAAGAAACAATGACAGCGATTACCATTAATACGGCAAAGGAAATCCAGTACAGGAGAGAATTGGTCGCAATGGTTTGACCTGTTAGGGTTCCGGCAATCTGTCCGACTGCCGAGATGGTATTAAATCCCTGTGCAGGGAAGCATAATAAGGTATAAAGAATGTAAATAATAGAAAGTGCTACACCGACAAACGCAGAACCCTTTAACAATCGTTTTCCATAAAAGGAAAGACCGCCTAAATATTCATCTTCATTTCGTTCTTTAAAAATCTGAGCGAGGGTAGATTCTGTATAAGCAGTTGCCATTCCAAAAAAGGCAGATACCCACATCCAAAACAACGCACCCGGTCCTCCCGTTGCGATAGCTCCCGTCACACCTAAAATATTCCCCGGTCCTACACGCATTGCCGTTGATAAGAAAAAGGCAGCTAAAGGTGAGATTCCTGTCGAGGTCGCTTTACTATTTTTTAAAATACGAATCCCTTCTTTGAATTTGCGTACCTGTATAAAACGTAAACTGCAAGTAAAATAGATTCCTGAGCCAATCAATAAAATAATGGCAAGGGAAAAGTTCCCTAAAATGGGAATACTGGCGTACCAGTCAAGGTTCGTTGGAAAACTCCACAATAAATCAGAAATGATTTGGATTTTTCCACAAATAGCATTAATTACATCAAAAAGTGCCTGCATAAATCCTCCTAAAAAATATAAATAACAGTTCATATCTATTGTTAAAATATGTTATAACTATACCATAAGAAGAAAAAAGAAAAAATATTTTTTTGAAAGGAAAAATAAACAGAAATGAAAGAGAAATTGTTGATAAAACAGGCAAAAATTCATAACGCCGTGGAAAAAGAAGCATTTACAGCAGATATTCTTGTTGAGAATGGGAAAATTATAAAGATTGCAGATGTGATTTCGGGACGGGAAAGTAATGAGGCAGAAATTTTAGATGCAATGGGATTGGATTTATATCCGGGCTTTGTAGATGCACACTGTCATTTGGGCTTAGATGGATATGCAGTAGGCTTTCCGGGACAGGATTATAATGAATTAAGTGACCCTGTAACTCCTCAGCTTTTGGCGATTGACGGCATTAATCCACAGGATGAAACCTTTAAAATGGTAAGAGAGGGCGGTGTGACCTGTGTATCAACAGGACCTGGCAGCTCCAATGTTATCGGGGGAGCATTTTGTGTCATAAAGACATGGGGCAAGCGTGTAGATGATATGGTGATAAAAGAAAAATCAGCCATGAAGATTGCATTTGGAGAAAACCCAAAAAGATGTTATAAGGACAAGGGGCATTCTTCCCGTATGTCGGTTGCTGCAACTTTGCGTGAGATGTTAAGAAAGGCACAGATTTATCAAAAGAAATTAGAAGCAGCAGGTTATCCGAATGAAATCGATTATAGCAAACTTCCGGAATACAATCCGAAGCTAGAAGCACTTCTTCCTGTTTTGAAAAAAGAAATTCCATTAAAAGCACATGTACACCGTGCTGACGATATTTTTACAGCAATTCGTATTGCCAAGGAATTTGACGTAGATTTAAGATTAGACCATGTAACAGATGGAGCGTTGATTGCAGAGGAATTAGCAAAAGAAGGATATATGACGGCAGTAGGCCCGTCTTTTGGTCATGCAACGAAATATGAATTGAAAAACAAAGGTTTCCATACGCCGGCAGTCTTATCAAAGGCAGGATGTCAGGTGTCCATTATTACCGACTCTCCAGTGATAGAAGGGCGTTACCTTGCCATGTGTGCAGGCAGGGCAATAAATGAGGGTATGGATGAATTTGAAGCCTTAAAAGCCATTACAATTAACGCAGCAAGGCATATTGGTGTGGCAGACCGTGTAGGCAGTATTGAAGTAGGAAAGGATGCAGACTTTGTTTTTGTAAAAGGAAATCCATTTGAAATCAATCATCAAATTGTTTATACCATGATAGACGGAAAGGTTGTTTATACCAGCAAATAGTTCTTTACAGATGAGAAGCAGACAAGGTAAAATATAAAAAATGGGGAAAGTATGATTGGAAGGAAGGACATAATCCATATGACATTACAGTATAATATTTATTTTGGCTTGTCTGCTATTATTTTGATGATAGTATTAGTAATTTATTCCCGAATTACATACAATATGGATTCTAATCGCAATAGAGAATTTTACACCCTGCTTATCTATGTATTGGTTACAGATATTTTAGATGTTATCACAGCAGTTACCATTAGTTATGCAGCCGTAATTCCCAGAATGCTGAATATTTTTTTAAATACTTGTTATTTTGGCGGCAATGCAATGCTGAGTTATCAGTTTTTAAAGTATTCTGACCGTTCGATTCATTGGTTTCAGGGAGAAGCGAAGGTTGCGCTAGGGTATCGGATTGTAATGGGGTGTCAGGCACTTCTTTTGACCTTAAATTTTTGGAATGGGTGGATATTTGATTTTGACAGTGCAGGGACGTATATTCATGGACCGCTTTATTCTATGACTTATATTGTGCCATATTCTTGTATGGCAATCGGGGTTGCTCGTATGGTTAGACACATTAAGCAGTATACTATTCAGCAGAGAATGTCAATTTTCTCGTTTTCCTTGATAGCAATGGTTGGTGCTTCGATACAGATTGGATTATTACCGGATGTACTGCTTACGAGTTTTTCACTTTCCATTGGTTTAATTATTGTATTATTTTCTTTGGAAACACCCGATTATCAGAAATTAATGCAGACGATGGAAGAATTGAAACAGGCAAAGGCGGAGGCAGAGGAAGCAAAACAGAGAGCAGAGATTGCAAATCAGTTTAAAAGTACCTTTCTTGCAAATATGTCGCATGAAATTCGTACGCCAATCAATGCCGTTTTGGGTATGAATGAAATGATTCTAAGAGAAAGTGACCAAGAAAATATTTTAGAATATGCCAACAGTATTCAAAGTGCCAGTACAAGCTTACTTGCTTTGATAAATGATATTTTAGATATTTCTAAAATCGAGTCTGGAAAAATGGAACTTGTACCTGTGCAATATAGTTTGTTTCAACTGTTAAAAGATTGTTATAATATGATAGATACACAGATGAAAACAAAAAATCTGGAATTTGTTATCGAAAATGAAACAATGATACCAGACTGTTTATATGGAGATGAAGTACGTATTCGTCAGATTGTGTTTAATCTTTTGACCAATGCCTACAAATATACCAAAGAGGGAAAAGTAATTCTTCGTATGAAACATAAAGCCATCAGCAAGACAGAGATTGCTTTGATTATTGCTGTAGAAGACACAGGAATGGGAATTACGGAGGAAAATCAAAAACGACTGTTTGATACTTTTGAGCGTTTTGACGAAAAAGAAAATCGTAATATCGAAGGTTCAGGGCTTGGACTTTCCATTACAAAACAGTTGGTGGAATTAATGAAGGGTGATATTGGAGTCATTAGTACACCGCAAAAAGGTTCGCTTTTTTATGTAGAAATTCCACAAAAAATTATGGGTGAAGAAAAAGTCGGTAATTTTTATCAGCGTTATGAAGGCATTTTTGAGAAAAAGACTGATTATGAAAATTGGAAAGCACCGAATGGACGGATTTTAGTAGTAGATGATGTGGAAACGAATTTATTGGTTGTCAAAAGTTTGTTAAAACATACACAATTGCAGATTGATACGGCACTAAGCGGTAGGGAATGTCTGGAATTGACACAAAAACGGGCATATCATTTAATTTTATTAGACCATATGATGCCTGAAATGGACGGTGTGGAAACTTTACATAAATTAAAAGTGCAAAAAGGAAGAAATGAAAAGACAAAGGTAGTAGTATCAACAGCAAATGCGATTTCAGGTGCCGTAAAAGAGTATTTGGAAGAAGGATTTGATGATTATATTTCAAAACCTGCAACGGGAAAAGAATTGGAAGAATTGATTTTAAAATATCTGCCAAAGGAATTGGTGGAAGAAATATAGTAAGTGATAAATGGGCAAATCTTGTTTTTGCTATACAGTAAATTTGCTCAAGGATAGTAATAAAAAAGGAAAATATTGCACTTGAACAGATTATTTAAGCAATCAAAATTTTACAGGCGAGTGTGTTGAAATTTTAACATACAGAAAGGAATAAAGATTGATATGGAAAAAGCAAAAGTTTTTTACACGGATTTTAGAACCAGCAGCAGAGAAAATTTGATGCAGAAATTACGCAGATTATGTATCACAGCAGGAATCAAAGAAATTGATTTTGAAGATAAATATGCAGCAATTAAAATTCATTTTGGAGAATATGGAAATCTTGCATTTTTACGTCCAAACTATGCAAAAGTAGTGGCAGATATTGTAAAAGAATTGGGTGGAAAGCCATTTTTGACAGACTGTAATACGCTTTATGTAGGAACGAGAAAAAATGCCCTAGACCATTTGGATACGGCGTATGCAAATGGTTTTTCACCATTTTCAACAGGCTGTCATGTTATTATTGGCGACGGATTAAAAGGGACAGATGAAGAATTAGTGCCAATTGATGGTGAATATGTAAAAGAAGCAAAAATCGGACAGGCAGTCATGGATGCAGATGTCTTTATTTCATTGACCCATTTTAAAGGGCATGAAGCAACGGGATTTGGCGGAGCATTAAAGAATATTGGTATGGGCTGTGGTTCTCGTGCAGGCAAAATGGAAATGCACAATCAGGGAAAACCTGCTGTTTCACAAAAACGATGCGTAGGGTGTGGTGCGTGTCTTAAAATTTGTGCGCATGATGCACCTGTCATTACAAATGGAAAAGCTGTAATTGATTTGGAAAAATGTGTGGGTTGTGGAAGATGTATTGGGGCGTGTCCAAAAGATGCCGTTCATCCAACACAGGATAATTCCAATGATGTATTGAATTGTAAAATTGCAGAATATACAAAAGCAGTTTGTGACGGCAGACCATGTTTTCATATTTCATTGATTTGTGATGTATCACCAAACTGTGACTGTCATTCTGAAAATGATGTACCGATTATTCCAAATGTGGGTATGCTTGCCTCATTTGACCCTGTTGCCTTAGATATGGCTTGTGCAGATTTGGCAAATAAACAGCCGATATTACACAATCATAGTGTACTGCATGAAAATTGTATGGCACATGAAGAAGAAGCAAAACATCATGACCATTTCCATATGACACACCCGGATACCAACTGGAAAACCTGCGTGGCACACGCAGTAAAAATTGGAATTGGAACAGACCAGTATGAATTAATAGAAATCTAGAAAATAGTAGGAAAATTATATGAAAAAAATCGCAGTATTTGTTTTTACATTTTTATTAGTAGTGTTAATGATACCAAAGATGGTAATAAAAGCAGAAAATGAAACGGCAAAATCCCTAGATGTGATGTTTATCCATGATTTACATTCCCATATGGAGAATTTTGCCTCCGTAGAAAATGGAGAAACCGTTTATTTGGGCGGGATTCCACAAATAAAGACCTTAATTAAAGAACAAAAAACAGTAAATCCTGATACACTTGTTGTGGATGCAGGTGATTTTGCAATGGGAACATTGATTCAAACTGTTTACGAAAGCGAAGCACCAGAGTTAAAAATGCTCGGAAGTATCGGCTGTGAAGTAACGACACTTGGCAATCACGAATTTGATTACAAGGGAACTGGCCTTGCAAACATGATGAATACGGCCGCTTCTAGCGGTGTAACACTTCCAGCAATGGTACTTTGCAATGTAGACTGGGAAAGTATGGAAAATGCAGGTTTGACAGAAACACAGCAGAAAATCAAAGATGCATTTACTGCATACAATGTACAGGATTATGTGGTATTGCAAAAGGGAGATGTGAGTGTAGCAGTTTTTGGTGTTTTCGGAAAAGATGCATTAGACTGTGTGCCAAATTGTGACCTTTTATTTGAAGACCCGATAGAAGCCTCAAAAGAAACGGTAGCTGAGATTTTAGAAAACGAAGATGTGGATATGATTGCCTGTGTTTCCCACAGTGGCACATGGTCTGACCCAAAGAAATCAGAAGATGAACTTTTGGCAAAGGCTGTTCCGGAGATTGATGTCATTATCAGTGGTCATACACATACCAAATTGGATGAGCCGATTGTACAGGGGAATACTTATATTGTATCTTGTGGAGAATATGGAAAACGTGTGGGTTCTTTCCATATGGAACAGACTGGTGAAGGAATTTGGGAAATGTCGGATTATAAATTGATTGAAGTAACGGCAGATATCCCGCAAGATGAAGAAACAAAGGCAGAAATTGCAGAATTAATGGATAGGGTAGACAGTAACTATTTGAGTAAATGGGGCTATCACAGAGAACAGGTCATTGCACAAAATGACATTGTATTTAGCTCTGTCAGTGATTTAAGCAGTATCCACGAAGACCATAATCTTGGAAATATCATGGCAGATGCTTATAAATATGCCGTAGAAAATGCTTCTGATTTTAATGGTGAGAGAGTTGCAGCAGCGATTGCGCCAAGTGGTACCATTCGCGGCAGTTATCCGGTTGGAAATATTACCGTAGCAGATATTTATAATTCTTTTTCACTTGGAATTGGTGAAGACGGTGTGCCTGGATATCCGTTGTTAAGTGTTTATGTGACAGGCGAGGAATTAAAATTGATTGCAGAAATTGATGCCTCCATTTCCGACTTGATGACAACAGCAAGATTATATAATGCAGGTTTACAATTTGCATTCAATCCAAATCGTATGATTTTAAATCGTGTTACAGATTGTTATTTAATTAACAATGATGGAAGCCGAGAGGAAATTGTAGACGATAAACTGTATCGGATTGTATCGGATATGTACAGTGGCCAAATGTTAGGTGGTGTTACGGATTTATCCTTTGGCTTATTGTCTATTGAATTAAAACATGCAGATGGAACGCCTGTGGAACGGTTAGAAGATGCTATTATTTATGTAGAAGGTGAAGAATTAAAGGCATGGACAGCCATTGCTTCTTATATGGATAGCTTTGAAGATACGGATGGAGACGGCATTTCTAATATTCCGGATTATTATGAAGGAAAACAGGGAAGAAAAGTAATCGAAGACAGTAAAAATATGATAGATTTAATCAAAAATCCAAATAAATATGCAGGAATGATTTTTACTGTCATAGCAGTGGTACTTGTTCTTCTTGTAGCTATTGTTATGGT
The DNA here is from genome assembly GCA_964390325.1 of uncultured Roseburia sp. Classification (GTDB taxonomy): domain Bacteria; phylum Bacillota; class Clostridia; order Lachnospirales; family Lachnospiraceae; genus Roseburia. Next base: position 14,551 of record CAYMHX010000031.1, read on the forward strand.
GATAAAGAAGGTTATCTATAAAGTAAAGAGAAAATAAGTTGTTATTTTGTAACTATGTTATTTTTTTAATCAAGAATTTGTGTCGAAGCGTCAAAAATTCTTTTTATCACGAACAAAATCTGACATTTTGTTTGTGTTCCTTGGAAAAACGCTTTGGAAGGCGAGGGAAAAATGGGGGCAAAGAATCATATAGAAAAAGTATTGCGGGAAATTCATGTGATACTTTCGCAGTGCGAAGTGTATGATAAAGAAAAAAATTTGGTAATCATGGATAAAAAAAGAATGATTGCAGCAGTACAGGAGTTGAGTCAAGCTGTTTATGAGGCAATGGATGAGTATGAACTGACACAGCAAAGCAGGGCGCAGGGAGAACGCAATGCCAAAAAGCATGGAGAGGAATTGATTGCAGAGGCAGCTCGTAAGGCAGAAGACGTATATGCAGGTTCTGTACTTTATTCGGAGGAAGCGTTAAAACGTGTACAGTTTATTATGCAGGATTCCATGGCCTCTGTAAAAGAGATTTATAAAAAAGCACAGCTGGATTTGGAAAATGAATTGTATCAAGTAAAATCACATCAAACTGATTTGCTGGGATATTTGCAGGATTTATCCGATACGAAAAAATATTTGCAGATTATTGAGGAACGGAATCGGAAACTTGCAAAAGAACAAAATCAAGATATAGAAGAAGCAGAACCGGCTTATATTGCACCAAAACCTGAAATCCGTATCAACGAAGCTTATTTTAGAGAGCATGGACTCAGTCTTGAAGACGAGGAAGAAATCCCGGAAGAAAAGATTGATAAGATGGTGGCTGAAATCAGCGTAAACTTAGACTCTGAATACTTCAAATGGAAGGAACAGGAAGCAGCAGGCTTAAAAGGTGAAGATACCAAGAAATCGGAAAAGAAATCCTTATTTGGAAAATTTGGGAAATAAAAAATCGTTAGAAAAATACACTCTAAAGATAGAATGAATCTTTTGAGTGTATTTTTATGGTTGTAGAAAATGATTTTTAGAAAACAAAAATAGGATGTTACTGTTCACTCAGCAGCTAATCACTTGCTGATTTGTTGCGTAAGAAAGTGATTCAGGTGTGAATACTGTCCGATGGACAGCTTAGACTCTTTTTGCGTAGCAAAACTTTAAATGAGTCTGCGAATCGTTACTGTTTACGAGGTAC
>CAYMHX010000032.1:0-15375 GCA_964390325.1 uncultured Roseburia sp.
ACCATAGTTTGTCAAATCTACTAACATCAAATGATTATCTGTACCACCTGATACAATCTTAATGCCACGGTCCATAAGTCCTTTACAAAGTGCCTGTGCATTGTCGACAATCTGCTTCTGGTACTCTTTGAACTCTGGCTGTAATGCTTCTTTAAAGCAAACTGCTTTTGCAGCAATGACATGCATCAAAGGACCACCCTGAATACCCGGGAAAATTGCTTTGTTAAAGTTGTATTTATCTGCTGCTTCCTGATTACACAAAATCATACCACCACGAGGTCCACGCAATGTTTTATGTGTAGTTGTTGTTACTACATCTGCGTATGGAATTGGGTTTGGATGAAGGCCTGCTGCTACAAGACCTGCAATGTGAGCCATATCCACCATTAATACTGCACCCACTTCATCTGCGATTTCTCTAAATTTCTTGAAATCAATGGTTCTTGCATAAGCAGAAGCACCTGCGATAATCATTTTTGGCTTGCACTCCAATGCAATTCTTCTTACTTCCTCATAATCAATAAAACCTTCGTCATTTACTCCATAAGGTACAATATGGAAATATTTTCCTGAGAAGTTTACTGGTGAACCATGTGTTAAATGTCCGCCATGGTCTAAGTTCATTCCCATTACAGTATCGCCAGGCTCTAAAATAGCGAACTGTACAGCCATATTTGCCTGAGCACCGGAATGTGGCTGTACATTAACATAATCACAGCCGAACAATTCTTTTGCACGTTCTCTTGCTAATTCTTCTACTACGTCTACACATTCACATCCGCCATAATAACGTTTGCTTGGATAACCTTCTGCATATTTGTTTGTCATTACACTTCCCATTGCTGAGATAACAGCAGGGCTAACCCAGTTTTCAGATGCAATTAATTCAATATGACTGCTCTGTCTTTCAAATTCATCGGTAATCGCCTGAGCCACTTCCATATCGACTGCCTGAATATCTTCTAAAGTATACATCTTTTCTTCCTCCACCTTATCTGTCTTTCTGTGAAAAACATTTGTCTTTCAAACAACTTATTCCCATTATAAAGGAGTTCGCCGTTTCGGTCAATTATGAAAACTTTCTTTTCTTATATTATTTAATAATAAAACTCATAAGTAGCACTTGTACCAATAAAATGGCAGGCAAACCATATTTAAAATACCAATGTCTTGTTTTATGGCGAAACGTATACATTCCTGCAATCATCCCCAAGCTGCCACCTAAAAATGCACAAGTAAACAATGAGCTTTCCGAAATCCGCCACTCTTTTCGTCTTGCCCGACCTTTATCCACTCCCATCATAATAAAACCTACTATATTGATAAATCCCAAATAAATTAGTTTCACACTTTTCTCCTCATTTTTTTCAACCGTTTTTCTTCATACATTTTCTTATCGGCAAGCTCTATCATCTTTTCAAGTTTTTCCACATCTTTTGCTTTGTAAATAGAAATACCGATACTGGCTTTTAGTTGAAATGGATAATGACTATTTTTGTTACGCAGTTCCATATTCTCTCGAATTTCTTTTAAAATGGTTTCTTCTGTTTCTCCATCTGTACATCTTCCAAACATAACAAATTCATCCCCACCATAACGCATTACGAGTCTGTCCTCTGTCACAGTCATCTTCATTGCCTCTGCCATTTCACGAATTAAATTATCGCCTGCCTCATGTCCTAAATTATCATTGACCTGTTTTAAACCGTCTAAATCTACAAATGCAAAAAATATTTTTTCATTTAATTTTTTTAATGCCAAAAACATCTGCTCTGCATGATAATAAAAACCTGCACGGTTATAAATTCCTGTCATTGTGTCATAAATCCACATATCATTTAGACGATTTACTGTATCTTTTAATAACATCCATTTTCTGATATTTTCCAAACCAATTCCGATTGACATTATACAAGCATAAAACATACTAGAATCTAACGGAAAATGACTATTACCGCAAACACAATATCCATAGCACCATCTTTGATAATAAACCGGAACTACTACATAAAAATTCCCGCCGCTTCGTTTTCTACATTCTTCGGGCAGAACCATTCCCTTTGGAAATCTGCCATACTGCCTGAATACCCCATCTTCGTAAGCCAGTGGAATCTGTATTTCCTCTGTATAATCCGTATTCCTTTGTGTCAAATCTACCGTGCCTGTCAAATCATTCTCCTGTTTCGTAAACAATTTATCTCTCTCACAAAGGCACAGATAAAACTGTTTCATTCCAAGCTCTGCAATATATTTTTTTGTTGCCTCTACCAAATCTTCGGGTTTTTCCATTCCCGAATACTCTGCGGACATATTTCTTACAATATCTGCCGTTCTCTGCATCTGTACCTGACTGTGTACATAACGGTCTTTTAACAGATTTACATCATACTTTTCTCTGACCAAACATCCACAGCTGTGACGAATTCTCAGTTCGCATGGGATATGATATTTTTTGGGCTGCTGTCCTTCTATCTGTGCAAGCACTTCTTTTACAGCATGATAACCTGCATAATGTTGATTTTTATTAATCGAGGTCAAAGAAGGATTCTGCAATTCACATAATTCTGAATCATCAAATCCTGCTATTTTTACATCCTCTGGTATCCGAATGCCATGTTCCTTAAAAACATCAATAATTGCTACTGCCATAGAATCATTGGCACAGATAATATACTTAGGAAGTTCCTTTCGCTTTAACATAGCATAAGCAGCTTCCTGTCCGCCCTCTGTTGCAAAACTGCCATTATAAATATTCTCTTGTTTTACAATAAGACCATACGCTTCCATTGCATCACAATATGCTTTATAACGAATCGCACCTTCCGGACGAAATGTAGCACCTGATACATATACAATTTCTTTCGCACCATGCTTTACAATAAAATGTTCCACCATTGTATACTGTGCCTCATAGCTTGCCACACAAAAACTCCCCATATTCGGCAAACTCAAATCAATACTGACTGCTGCAATTCCACTCTCACGAATAGAATCCTGTACATGCTCTACGGCTGGAAGATACTGAATCGTATTCGGTGCAAAAATTACTCCATCAAACTGTTTAAAATCCGGAAGCTTCACAATCTGATAAGAACCTTGAATATGCTCTAGTTTGTCCTTATAACTGACATAATTTGCAAATACATACAAATTACTCTCCGTTTCTTTTGCTGCTTCTATCATTCCCTCTAGCAATTTACGCTGATTGTCCAAATTAATTGCACACATCATAACTAAGATTTGTTTACTCATTGTCTTCTCCTGTAAAAAATACCCCTATTTTTATTCTAATCCTCATTTCTGAACAAAAACAAATAGCTGTATAATCCATGTGATTTTCATTCTACAACTTCTCTTGTCGGAAATTTCAGCTTCAATACATACCATAACTGTGTTGCAATACAAACAGAAGAATATGCTCCACAAATCAATCCTGCCATCAATGGAAGTGCAAATTCACGAATGGAAGTTACTCCCAATAAATAAAGCATTAATACCATAATGAAAGTCGTAATAGATGTATGAATACTTCTTCCTAAAGTCTGTGTTAAACTGCGATCTGCTGTTTCTTTTAATGCTTCCTGTGTAGGAATACCTGAAAGCGGTACTAAATTTTCTCTAATACGATCAAAAATAACAATCGTATCGTTAATAGAATATCCCACAATTGTCAACATACAAGCTATAAACGTATTGCCTACGGAAATCCGAAATACCCCATATATCCCAATGACAAATAATACGTCATGCAATAATGCAATAATCGCACTTGCTGCAAAACGAATATCCGAAAAGCGAATCCAAATATAAATCAACATACAAACACAGGAAACTAAAACTGCAATCAATGCATCTAAACGCATTTCTGAACTAATCATGGAACTGATATTCTGACACTGAATGGTTTCTTCATTTACTCCGAATTTTGAAATCATCACTTCATTTACTGCTTCACGCTGCTCTAAGGAAAGCGTTGGTGTTTTAATTGTAATCTGAGTCGTTGTTTCTACTTTATTTGCCTGAATATTGTTTGAATGAATGATTGCTGCAATTTCAGGTATCACCTGTTTTTCTATTTCTTCAATGGTATAATTTTCTCCTAATTCGACAGTTGTAGATGTCCCTCCTACAAAATCCAAACCAAAATTCAGCATTCCTTCGCCTTTTGCCTGATAAATCCCCATTCCAATGAAACCTACTGTAAGACATGCCAGTGATATTCCAAAGAAAATTTCTTTTTTCCCAATAAAATCTATACTTTTTTCTTCTTTTGCATACCCAAAGAACTTTTCTTCTTTTAATCCCAATCCATGTAATGCATACAAAACAAAACGTGTCACCACCATAGCAGTAAACATCGATACCAAAATACCAATCATTAATGTATATGCAAATCCTTTTACTGTTCCTGACCCTAATCCCATTAATACCAAAGAAGCAATAAAGGTTGTGATATTTCCATCTAAAATGGCTGACATTGCTTTCTGAAATCCTGCCTTCATAGCTGTTCCCGTACTTAAACCTGCTGCAATTTCTTCTCTGATACGAGAAAATACAATGACATTTGCATCCACTGCCATCCCAATTCCAAGAATAATACCTGCAATTCCCGGAAGTGTTAAAGTAATCTCATATAAATATAAAATAGAAATTACTAATCCTGTATATATTATCAATGCTATGGAAGCTGCAATTCCTGGTACTCGATACATTACAATCATAAAAATCATTACCGCAATCAAACCAATTGCTGCTGCCTTTAAACTGCTAGAAATCGCCTGACTTCCCAACTGTGCTCCTACTACGGAAGACTCTAATTCCTCTAATTCCAAAGCCAGTGAACCAATACGAATCTGTGTTGCCAAAACATTTGCTTCTTCATAAGAAGCCATTCCAGAAATCTGCGCCTGTCCTCCTGTAATAACAGTCTGTACATAAGGATTGCTAATGATTTCTCCATCATAAATAATCGGCAGACATTTGCCAAGATATTCCTCTGTTGTTTTAGCAAAAATTTCAGCTCCATCTGTTGTCATAGTAAGTGCTACTACATATTCTTTATTGCCATATAAATCCTCTGTAACGGCAACCTGTGCATCTGAAATCTGGTCTCCTGTCATAAAGGTATCTCCATCTTCCGTTGTAAACTGCAAAGACCCCGGATTTCCCAATTCTTCTAAAATCACATTTGCATCCGATACACCGGGTATTTCTACGGTAATACGGTCTTCTCCTACCTGATATACAGAAGATTCCGTACTATAACCTTCTACACGTTTCTGAAGCTTATAAATTGTATCACTCATATCTTCTTCCGTCGGATTTTCATCCAAAATCTGATAGGTAATTGATACACCTCCTGATAAATCCAAGCCCAACGGTATTGACCTCTCACCACCTGTTGACGTTGCACTTAAAATCAATGCTGAATAATAACTCAGCCCAATTGCTGCTACAAGAATAAATACCATCACAACAGCTGCTTTACTTTTCTTCATTTTTCTTCCTCTTTCCTTTGTAATAAATCATTTTATACATCAAATAGTATAACATACTTATTAACACTAAGAAAAGATTTAACTTAACATTCCTCCTGCCATTCCGGATACAGCACATAACAATAAGGTTGTAATCATCCTGATTAGGTCTATTGCCATTTCTTCTGCCATCCCCTGTTTTGCCAAGATCGAAAATAAAAATAACAGCACATAATAAATAATCCCTGCCAAAAGTCCCCATAAATATCGTTTATCCTGCATCTGTTTTCCTATCAAAAAACCTCCTGCAAATCCCGATATCAGATAAACTATAATTATTCCAATTTTTACCATTTCTTCTGTCAGCTCCATTTGATACAAAAGAAATGCTAAAACCAAAAGCAACACAGCACTTATCAGATACATAACTGTCACTGTCAAAGAAAGTGCCATAATCGGATTTTTTTTCTCATTTCTAGGTTTCATTTTATTCATTACATTCATAAAGCCCCCATTATATACCAAATCTGTTTCTTTACAAATTATGCATATAATGAGAGCTTTATTCGTAATTGGATTTTTATACGCCTAAATCACCTTCTTTGGGTCAAAACAGCAAGTGTTTTGAGCTGCTTTGAATATTAAAACTTCAAACTATCGCTGTTTTTTAACACCTTCTGGCTATATAAAAATAAAACATCCTCATAACTTTCTAAATCTATCAAATCTGACAGATACTCGGAAGAAATATAGCGAAAATCTACTAATGTAATTTCTTTGTAACCTTCTAATAAAAGAGGTGCTATACTACTTCCAAAAGAATCTCGGAATAACAATAACTTTTCTTCTGTTTCTGCCATTGGATTTTTTATTGTAAGCAATGCCCTTGCCCCCCAAAGGTAATAATCATAAAAATCCATTCCTTCTAATTTTTCAGGAGCATAGACAGAAACTTCCTGTTTCTTTTCATAATCATAAACGATTGCTTGTTCTATCGTTTCATTTTTTACAATACAAAGACTATCTGGCTTTACTACATAAGCAGAAGCACCTGCATATCCTCCATAAAACGTATCTGTCACTTCTAAAATCTCATACTCACTCGTCTGCTCTGCCTGTTTGTCTTGCATCGCTGTCAAAATTACCTCTGATACATCAAAAATCGATTCCTGTTTCCAGTGTAAATCTGTACAATAATAATCTTCTATCGTTAAATAAGGATATAAATCAATATAATCGGCATTTGTCAGATATTGTTTCATCTGGGAAATTACCCATTCATCTTCTGTCTCAGGAAACTGTTCTTTGGGAAGAAAATAACTTTTATCAGGAATTAATGCATAATATACATCAGCATCTAAAAAATACCGACTTTGCAATCCGGCAAATTCTTTTGCAGCTCTTGTGACATTTGTTTTTTTCCAATCCATATCCAGCTCATATAACCCATCCTGCCAAAGTACATAATTATTTGCATCTTTTTTACCAAATATGGTCGTTTCCACTTCTGTTTTTAAAGTCCGAAACCAATCCCTTGCTACAAATTGGTCTAACAAATATTCTTCCAAATCATCCATAAAACTTCCTGTTCCAACTGTCTTCCAAGTTAGTTTCGGAAATGATGCATAATGACGTCTTTCAGAGTTTGATACCTCTTTATCCGGTATCAGAGCTGACCCCAATCCCAAACCTACGACAAACACAAAAAAACTTATGGTAATTATCCAATTATATTTACTTGTTAGTCTGTTTTCTTTTTTCTTCACAAATGCCACCTCTTAAAAACGGAAATATAAAAATGGGTGAACCGAACTTTGTATTAAAAATGAGGTTACTATTAACAATAATACCATATAATAGAAAGGTTCTCCCCATTTTATCATCAAATTCATCTGTTTTCTTTCTTTTATCTTAGTCCAAATCTTCTTCGGAATTCCGATTGCAATAAACAATGCTGCCAAAAGCAGAAAACCGTAATTTTGCACCTGATAAACGGCCGGAGAAATTCCGCTTCCTGTAAAAGAGGCCTCCAATCCAAACCCAAACATTCCTGCAAGATAATCTCCGGCTTTTTTTAAATCTTCAATTCTAAAAATCACAAAACTAATCACTACCAATATAATTGTGTACAAGTGTTGTAATACCTGTGGAAGTTTTTCCAGCCATTTTTTTAAAAATAATTTTTCTAATGCCAATAATACACCAAAATAAAGTCCCCATAGGACAAAATTCCAGCTTGCACCATGCCATAAACCACTTAAAAACCATACCGTAAATACATTACGAAGCCATTTTAGAAAGGAAACTCTGCTTCCTCCCAACGGAATATAGACATAATCCCGAAACCAGCCTCCCAATGTCATATGCCATCTGCGCCAAAATTCTGTAATACTTTTTGATACATAAGGATAATCAAAATTTTCAGGAAAATGAAAGCCAAGCATAAGTCCCAAGCCAATCGCCATATCACTATAACCCGAAAAATCAAAATAAATCTGCATCGCATAAGCAAATGCAGCTATCCAAAGTAAAATTGCACTGCTTTTTGGCATGGTATCCATTACAAGTACAAACTCACCCAATAAATCTGCAATTAATACCTTTTTTGCCAGTCCGATTACAAACCTTTCAATTCCCTTTGCAATTTTATCTACCGATATCACACGCTCCCTAAGCTCTGCCTGTACCGTCTGAAAACGCACAATCGGGCCTGCAATCAACTGCGGAAACATTACTACATACGCCGCAAAATTCACAAAGTTTCGTTCTACATCTACCTCATCTCGATAGACATCTATCAAATAACTGACTATCTGAAACGTATAAAAACTAATTCCAATCGGCAGAGCCAATCTCACCAGAGAAAGATTGCTTCCTATAAGTCCATTTATTGTAGAAATCGTAAAATCTGCATATTTAAAAACAGCTAAAAAACCTAGTAAAATCAAAACCGTTAAAACCGTTACAGCTTTTTTGGGTTTTCTATTTTTTTCTGCTTTCTGCTTTATGTTTCCAATCATCTGACCGCCAAAATATCCTGTCAATATCGATATCGCCATTAAAAGACAATATTTCGGCTCGCCCCAGAAATAAAAAAGAAAGCTCGCTAAAAACAGTATCGCATTCTTCCAATTTTTTGGCACTACAAAATACAATAATAATGTCATCGGTAAAAAATAATATAAAAACGTAATACTTGAAAACAGCAAACTCCCCACCGCCTATCTGATATAAAAATAGAACCGTTCAAGCATTATTTATATCATAAGATTGAACGGTTATCTATCTATTTTTTATTATTATGATTATTCTCCTAATGCAACAAAAGCATCTTTGATTGCTGTTGCTGTTGGTTCATCTGCCATAAGAACCATTACTACATCACCAACATTTACTACATAAACACTTTCTGCTTCTACGCACACCCATTTTGCAGGATTTGCACTTGCAAGAAGTATTTCTTTTACTGCTGCCATATCAGCACCTTCTTCTAATCTAAGAAGTACACACTGGTAAGCCACAGAACTCATCATTGGTGCAGAATATACGGAATCTGTAAAAGCTACTTCCGATGTACCAATCATATATTCCTGTGTTTCTGCATCATCTGTTGGAATTGGTTCATTTGCATAATAAGTAAGTGCTTCTCTAAAATCTGCATCTAATTCTGCATTTTCATATACCTGTGCTAAAATCTCGCTGCAAGTTCCTTCCAGATTTGCTGCCTCTTTATTCTCTGAACTGCCTCCACAAGCTGTCATTGTTCCAATTAACATAACTCCTGCTGCTAAAATTGCTAAAAATTTTTTCATTTTCTCCTCTCATTCCGAAGCGTTTACGCTCATAAATAATCTTTGGTACTTTCGTACACATCCATGTTTCTCATATAGTATACTATAAGTTTTTTTAAATTTCACTATCCAATTCTTGCCAAAAATTTTCTTATTATATGACATTTCCTATTCAATTCGCACGAAAATTTAGCTGATATATAAACTGTAAACGTTATAACCTTTCTAATTTATGACATCAATCTCTACATCAAATAAAATTTCTATTTCACTTTCGTAAATCTCCGGATTTTGAGAATAGTAAATATACCATTCGTTTTCCTGTCCAAGTTTCTTAAAACTATTGGTTACATCAATTCCCTGTTTCAATAATTCAGATGCTTTTTGTGTCATATATTCTTCAAGCCAAGTTTCCAACTGCCATTTTGCTTCCTCTTTATTTTTTATTTGTATCTTTGGCAGGATTTTTGCATCACAGTCTACCTCTACAATGACCTGTTTTTTCAATAATCCATTGTTTCTTCTATCCCATTCAAAATCAATCTCGTTTTTTGCACTAGAAAGTTTTATAAACTGATTTTCTCCTGTTTGTAGCACATACTCTTTCATATCATTCCCAATAAAAAAAGAAAGCAATGCCATATCTGTTTCTGCCAGACCCACAGCTGTGCCTCGTTTATAGACCTCATACGCTGTGACAGCAGGTTTTTCTTCTACTAAAGATACACATGGAAAAAATAAAGTTTCCATACGATTTTCCTGTTCCTGATACAATAATCCAACGGTAGGATAGGTTTCTTTCTTTACAGTATCTTCTTTTTCTAATAATTGTTCTAAATAATTTCCCAGGGACACCTCTAATTTTGCATCTGTTAATTCTTTCACATTCTCTGTAACAACCACATAAGCATTTAAAGGTATATTTTTGTCATCTTTTAATAAGGCAAGCATTTCTGCCATCTCTGCTTCCTTTTCTAAAAAACCACGTTCTATCAATACCACCTTCAAATGATTATAATCAATCTTTTTATTTCCTTCCTGCAATCCATTCAGCCACTCTTTACTAAAATTTGACTCTGATGTAACAGTAAGAATATCCGGAAACTCTCGATTTTCAACCTGTGTCGTGCCGCAGCCTGTAAGCATTAATATAGCCATTATTCCAAATAAAATTTTTTTCATATTTCCTCTTTTCTGCAAAAAAATCTGTAATACTTTGGCATAAATTTCAAGTAAAAAAAGATTATCAAACTATTTTTCAACTTTTTCTTCTGTTTCTATACCTTGTATGATTGCTAATATCATTGGAACTAACACAATAAACGGTGTTCCTACATATTTAAAAAATTTCTCATAAAAATCTTTAAATAATTCCAAATGATAAAAAGTATCTGCTAAAAGAAGTACCACTGTCACATCCCAAAGCAACCACCACTTATTATGGTCTAATTTTCTATTCCACAGCCTTCCTGCTGAAAAGACCAGACTGTTTAACAATGCATATAACGTAAAAAACCATATACCAAACATAAATGCATCGGTTCTTTTTAAAAATCCACCCGTCATTTGAATACGACTCATCATTGTCACAACAGGATAATCCAATGTTTTTAAACCTTTGGCCCCAAACATACCAAGCAAAATCAAATAAAGTACAATCAAGATGCCTCCCGTCCAAAATAAGGCACGTTTTGCACAACGATATACCTGACCGCTTCCGCTGATATGTTCAGAAAGAAATGGAATGACACTCAATGCAGGAATTCCCAAAAATACGAAATAGCCTCCTTTTAAAATGTTTCCCACTCCTCCAAAAAATATCGGTGTCCAATAATCGGTATCTACTGCAGGCAGAGCAAATACCATCATTCCAAACAATGGTACTAATAAAATCCAAAATAAAATTTCATACACTCTGGCACGTCCTTCGATACCGCCTGATACTCCATAATACACCAGTGCTAAAATGAACACTAAAATCAACCGAAACTGCTTTTCTAAGAGTTCTTCCACCACCAATTCAGCAAACATCGCTGCTACTCTCCCTGCTAATAGGATAAAATAAAAATAATAGCAGAACTTTATCACTGTCCCAAGTGGCTTTCCAAAATTTCTTATCAATTGCTCGCCAAAACTGCCGTTCCACTCTCCCGTTACTGCCTTTAACAGCCACAAATAAAGAAAGCCTCCTCCAATTCCTATGATAATCGAAAAAATACCATCTCTTTCTACCGTCTGTGCCAATACAGATGGTACTGCTAAGGTGCTGTATCCCAATAAGTCAAATGTCAAAAGCCTCATTGCCTGTCTTCCTGATATTTGATTATTTCCTGTCACCATCCGTGTCTTCCTCCGTCTTAAATTTCAATTTTGTTCTCTCTTTTTCATTCGCATACATAGGACGTTTCCTTAAAAAACGTAATGGCAGACGCCACAAAATATCCCGTTCATCCTGATAATGATTCAAATCTGCTCCTACAAATGGTGCTAAATAAGGATTTCCAAAACTTTTTAAATGAGAAAGATGGATTAAAACTCCCAAAAGTCCAATCAGCATTCCAAAATAGCCAAACCATGCACATAGAAAGATTATGATAAACTTCAAGAGTCGAAATGCTGTTGCAAATTCTTCATTTGGTACTGCAAACGAACATAATGCGGTAAATGCTACTACAATCACCACAATCGGGCTTACCAAATTCGCCTCTACTGCCGCTTGACCAATAATCAGTCCACCTACAATACCAATCGTATTTCCCATTGTTCCGGGCAATCTGACTCCTGCCTCTCGCAATAATTCAAAAGCAAGTTCCATTAAAATCACTTCTAAGACAGCAGGAAATGGAACTCCCTGCCTCGCCTCTGCAAACGAAAGCAAGAGAGGCGTTGGTAATATCTGTGTATGATAATTGGTAAGTGCCAAATAAAATCCGGGAAGTGTAAACGCAAAAAAGGATGCCACATAACGAATTAGTCTGCTAAATGTTGCAATTTCCCAACGACTGTAATAATCATCACTGGTTTTGATAAACGAATTGTAATCTGTCGGCAATAATAATCCTACTGGAGAATTGTCTGAAAGCACCACAATTCTTCCTTCCAGTAATGCCATAGAAGCTCTGTCTACCCGTTCCGTGGTCTGAAACTGTGGAAATGGAGAAAACCAGTCTTCTTCTGAAAGTTGTTCTAAGATACCACTGTCTAATACTCCATCTATTTCAAAACTGGATAATCTGCTTTCTACTTCTTGCAACAATTCTTTTTTTGCTAAATCTTCAATATAAATTACATAGACATTTGTATTAGAACGAACCCCGATTTTTAACTGTCTTACCTTTACTTTCGGAGAACGAATTCGCTTTCTTATCATTGCCGCATTTAATTTTACCGATTCGCACAAACCCTCATTTGAGCCTCGCACCACTTTTTCGGAATCTGTTTCCGAAACACCCACAGAAGGATAGCCTCCATCCGGAATTTTTAATGCCTTATCAAATCCATCTACAAAAAGAATGGTTTCTCCTGTCAAGACACCATCAATTGCTTCCTCTATCGTTAGAAAAAAGGTTGCATCCGAAATGGCTAATGCATTCTTTTCTAAACTGTTTAAAATTCCTTCTCTAGTCTTTCCATTTAAAAAACGAAGGGTTTCTCCTAATATCGAATTTCCAGTATCAACCGTCACTTCAATATAAATCAAATAGGCTTCTATATCCTGACTAACTCCAAGCATCATTGGTTTCTTCTTAATATCAGCACAATCACGATAAGCTTCTTCCATTCGTGTAATATTTTCTTTTATCCTTAATGAAATGGGTTGTTTTTTCTCATTTTTCATAATCATCCTCATTTCTGAGTAATTTTTGTAACCGCAGCAAAATCTTTCTTAATAACAAAAAAGGAATAAGCACTTTGCTTATCCCTTTTAGTATTTGTTATTTCTTTGTAATTATTCAGAGCAGGTCAAAACACTTGCTGTTTTGACCAAAAGAAAGTGATTCAAGTGTACAAAAATCCCATCGCAAAGCGATTTTTAATGGATTTTTGTATCATAATTATGAAGGTAGTAAATAATTACCTTTCTTTTATTTTATTCCTGCTCTGCAATCATTGCTTTTACGGCAACAGCCTGATTTACAACGTGTCTTCGCATACTGCTTTCCACCAGTTCTTTATCTTTGTTTGTCAAGCCTTCTAAAATCTCCCGATGTTCTTCTAACAAATTCGTGTAATTCTTTTCATCTTTTAAATACTGAATACGATAACGGTAAATCTGTTCTCTCAAATTATTTAAAATATTAACTAATTTCGGATTTCTCGATGCTTGGTAAATAATATCATGAAATTCAATATCAGCATCAGCAATCTGTTTAATATCTCCTGTGCCAAGTGCTTTTTCAAAGTCTTTGGTAGCCTTTTCTAATTTTTCCAATTCTTCTTCCGTAATCAATTCACAGGCAATGCTGACTGCAAGCTCATCTAATGCCTCTCTTACCTGCAATACATCATTCATATCTTTTTCCGTCATTTTTGCAACTTCTGCACCTCTGCGGGGAATGGTAACGGCAAGTCCTTCCTGCTCCAACATACGAATTGCTTCACGAATTGGAGTACGGCTGACACCCAGCTTTGCTGCAAGCTGTAATTCCATCAAACGTTCTCCAGGCTTTAATTCCCCCTTTAAAATTGCTTCCCTCAATGTGTTAAAAACAACATCACGAAGTGGCAGATACGCATCCATATTCAGTGTTAAATTATCTGTCATATCGTTTTTTCTCCTCTATCTTGCTGTATTATAAATGGTTGTTAAAAATACCTGTTTGGCAATTCCTGACTCTTTCATTGCCTCATAAGCTGCTTCCGCCGTCTTTTCATTGTCAAACAACCCAAAAACGGTTGGACCGCTGCCGCTCATCATAGAACCAACTGCTCCATGCTCTAACATATGCTCTTTTATTTCTGCAATAACCGGATATTCAGGAATAGTAACAGTTTCTAATACATTTCCCATATCTGCTGCAATTTTATATAAATTCTTTTCCTCAATATCTGCAATCAATTTTTTCATATCAGGATGTTTGATTCCATTTAATTTTAAATTTTCATATACAAACTTTGTTGATACATTGATAGCAGGCTTTGCAATCAAAATCGGACATTTTACCATTGGAGAAAGGCGTGTTAATTTTTCGCCAATTCCCTCTGCTAATGCTGTCCCTCTCATTAAGCAATATGGCACATCTGCACCAATTTTTACACCACGTTCCATCAACTGCTCGGTTGTTAAACCTAAATCAAAAATCTTATTTACTCCATAAAGCATTGCTGCTGCATCGGTACTTCCTCCTGCCATTCCCGCAGCTACCGGAATCCGTTTCTGTAAATTTACATGAATTCCGTCTTTAATCTGAAATTCATCACATAATAATTTTGCCGCCTTATAAACCAAATTATTCTCATTTACAGGTAAAAATGCCAAATTAGTTTCCATTGTAATCTTACCTGAAGTATTTTTTTCAATATCCAATCGGTCATATAAATGAATGGTCTGCATTACCATACATACTTCGTGATAACCATCCTCACGTCTTTTGATTACATCTAGTCCTAAATTAATTTTTGCTAAAGCCTTTACAGAAATATCGTTCATATTAATAACCATGCCTTTCCAATACCTGCAAACTTTCGACTGCTTTCGCAATCTATGCAGGCACAATATTTGCAATACGAATAAATTCGTATTTGAAAAATTTATTTTTCACACTAACCAACATTTTGCCGCTACGCTGCAACACAAATCATGCGCCTAAAATCTATGTTTTGACTTCACACTACTCCTCATTTCTGAGCAATTTATTGTCAAGCTATTTGTTTTTGCTCAGAAACAAATAGCTGTGAGAAATTATTGTTTTTCTATGTTTTTTGTATACAACACTTATCTTAACATTTATTTAGGTTGTGGTCAACCCAATTCCGAAGTTTTCCAAAAATCAACTCCTGAATCATGTTTTTACGCAGCCAGATAGCAAGTATCTGGCTACTGTGTGAAAAATAGTAACAGTTCAGCCCACGCCATTCGCAAAGGCGACTTCGTCGCTTTCCCGTTG
>CAYMHX010000033.1:0-15016 GCA_964390325.1 uncultured Roseburia sp.
TCACTTCGTGACCGCGTGTGGCGCAGGCGTGATTTTCAATCACCGCCTATATAGCAAATCTCTATTGAATATTTAACATAATATAAGATTTGCAATCATATTTTTTATAAATAAATTTTTTGCCATTTTCAGAAAGGAGTATGCTATGCCAAGCTTTACTGCATTTCTTCTTAGTATTTCTCTTTTGATTATGCATTTACCATTACAGTCTATTTCCCCTCTACATACAGATATTTTTAACACACTTTCCAAAAACAACGTTCAATCAGAAATTTCCAAATCGACAGAAACAAGCACTGACACCAGCAATTCTCTAGGGCTTACTTGCGGTAGTGCATTATTAATGGAAACCTCCACCGGAACTATCATTTATGAAAAAAATTCAACCGAACAGTTTCGTCCTGCCAGTATTACAAAAATTATGACATTAATTCTTATCTTTGATGCTTTATCGGAAGGCAAAATTTCTCTGGAAGATACCGTTACTGTTTCCGAATATGCCTCTAGTATGGGTGGTTCTCAGGTTTATTTAGAACCGACAGAAACACAGACTGTTGATACTATGATAAAATGTATTGCGGTAGCCAGTGCCAATGATGCCTGTGTGGCAATGGCAGAACATATCTGGGGTTCAGAAACAGAATTTGTTCGTCAAATGAATGAACGTGCAAAGGGTCTTGGCATGAATCAAACTACTTTCATAAACTGCTGTGGTTTGGATGTAGACGGTCATATTACTAGTGCAAAAGATATTGCTCTTATGTCTCGTGAACTGATTACAAAGTATCCTTCTATTTTTAATTATACCACCATCTGGATGGAAAATATTACTCACGTCACACGACGCGGTACAAGTGAATTTGGCTTAACAAATACCAATAAGCTCATTCGTCAGTACACCTATGCCACAGGGCTTAAAACGGGTTTTACAAGCCTTGCTGGCTTTTGTATTTCTGCCACTGCAAAAAAAGATGACGTGGAATTGATTGCTGTCATTATGAAAGCCCCTAATTCCAAAACAAGAAATGCAGAAGCAATTTCTCTCCTTAACTACGGTTTTAGCATCTGTCAAATCTATAAAGATGAACCCAATACCGGACTTTCTCCTTTAATTGTAAAAAAAGGTGTGGCAAATACCGTTCCTCTTTATTATCAGGGAAACTTTCATTATGTATCGGTAGATGGAAGTGATATTTCCACAATTGAAAAACGTTTAGAACTTCCGGAAGAAGTAACTGCACCGATAACAAAAGATGAGATTGCTGGAAAAGTAATTTATTCATTAAATGGAAAAGATATTGGATATGTGAATATTTTGTATGGAGAAAGTGTTGAACTTGCAGGCTTTGGAGATTATTTTTTTGATGTGTTAATAGAATATTTTGCTTATAGTTCCCATTCTGCCGCCTTTTCTAATGAAAATTCTATAAGTGAAACAAATTCTGAATAAATTTATAACAATAAAATTTCACAAAATGTTTTTTGTTATATGAAAAGTATTACCATACAATCACAATAGGGGTGTCAGCAATCTCATCACCCCTTGAAAAAGACGGACAAATACTCTTTGCTTTTTACAAAAATCTATCCGAATTTCATCCGAACAAGCAAAAACTTCCATGTAATCCTGTTTTAATTCTACTACCGCCTTACAATGATATAAAAATACCCCACATTCAAAATGCAGATACAGACTCCGATAATCTAAATTCACGCTTCCCACTACTGCTGTTTTATCATCACACAAAAAGCTTTTAGCATGAAGAAATCCTGGTCTGTATTGATAAATTTTCACGCCATTTTCAATTAATATTTGATAAAACGACTGGGTAATCCAATAAATCAACTTTTTATCGGGTATTCCCGGTGTCACAATCCGTACATCTACCCCACGTTTTGCAGCATTACACAGACTGACTACCATTTCATTATCCAAAATTAAATAAGGTGTAAAAATATATACATAATCCACTGCCTGATGAATGATATTCAAATATACATTTTCCCCAATATATTCTTCATCAAAGGGACAGTTTGCATATGGCTGTACAAATCCTTCTTCCTGCACCATTTCTTTCTGTCTGCTATTCTTTTTACTATTATGAAATGGCAAAAATTTTAATATTTCTTCTTTTTTGCCACCCACATATTCCCACATAGTAAGAAACATCAATGTCAAACTTTGTACAGCTTCCCCTTTTAAGCATACTGCCGTATCTTTCCAATAGCCATAACGCTCAATACGGTTAATATATTCATCCGCAAGATTTATCCCACCAACAAATCCCACTTTACCGTCAATCACCATCATTTTTCTATGGTCTCTATTATTTACCAATACAGTTAAAAATGGTAAAAATGGCTGAAATGCCTTACAAGAAATCCCTCGCTCTGTCAGTATTTTAGCATAATCTTTTGGGACAGTACCAATACTGCCGATATCATCATAAATAAGGCGGACATCTATGCCCGCCTTTGCCTTTCTCTCTAGTATCTCTAAAATACGATTTAACATATATCCATCTTCAATAATATAATATTCCAAAAAAATAAATTCTTTGGCACATTCAAGCTCTTTTAACATATCTGGGAATAATCGTTCTCCACATTTATAGTATTTTGTATCTGTATTTTGATAGATAGGATAACCTGACCAATCATTAATGTATTTCATCTGACGATAAACCATTTTATCCTCTTTTTCGATATATAAATTTACTTTCGGTGTCTGATAGGTATATTTGAGCATTTCTTTTTTTATTTTTTCTAATTTTATACGATTTGATTTAATCAAATCTTTCCTGCCAAATACCAAATAAAATAAAATGCCAAATATCGGCACAAGCAAAATTAAAAATGTCCATAACAATTTATGGTTTGGATTCATGGTACGATTTACAATCCGAAGTACCAATAGCACAGCGAAAATACGGATTACATAATTTACATAAGTAAAACGATAGCTGATTTTATAAAACAGCACTAGCAGCCAGCTAAATTGTAATATCATTAACAATGCAATGAGTACAAAGCGTCCCCAAAGTAAGATTCTTTTTTTCATAGGAATACCCCTGCCTTTACACAATTTTTAACAAACAGGATAGCGAATTAAATTATCTACATGTATCATTCCCCAAGATTTTTTTTGAAAATATTCCCCTCTTGGAAATGCACTTTCATAAAGTCGTAACTTCATATCAGCAGGGGATAATTCAGGAAATTTTTCATAAGCCAATGCTAATGCTCCTGTTACCACTGGTGCCGCCATAGAAGTACCACTTTTTTTTACATAGGTTTTTCCATCTATACAACAGCTTATTACATTTGTCCCAGGAGCAAGAATTTCCGGTTTCATAATACAGCAATCCGTAGGTCCTACCCCGCTGTATCCTCCTTTTTGAGCCGTTTGCGATATCGGATACATACCTGTTTCATCTTCATAGTCATCCATACAGCCTACGGTTAGCACTTTTCTGGAAATGCCGGGGATTGTGACAGAATTTTCACGTGGACCGTTATTGCCCGATGCTGTGACAACCAAAATTCCCGCATCCCAAACCATATCCACTGCATCCAACAATTCCTGTTTTTCCTTTCTCCTTGCATTTTTTAACATACCAACTGAAATATTAAGTAGACGTATCTGATACTTTTTTTTATTTTTTAACAGCCAGTCCACGCCTGCTAATACATTTGCCGTATTACCGTTTCCCTTTTGGTCAAGCACTTTTATCACTACTAAATTTGCCTCTGGTGCAATCCCTTGAAAACACCACTGTTTCGATAGTCTTCCACTTCCGGCACAAATCCCTGAAATATGCGTACCATGTCCGTTATCATCATAAAGCCCTTTTCTTTTATTAACGCAATCTACAAAAGCTGTAATCCGATTATCAAAATCTGTATGTGGTGCAATTCCAGTGTCCATACAGGCTATCGTTATATTTTTCCCAGTTAAACCGATTTTATATGCATAATCCAAATGAATTAATTTTTTTACACGATTCATAATGAAGCTTTTTATCCTTTTTGATAATATATGATTTTTTAAATTTATTTGTCACACAAAGACATTTTTATAATAAAAAAACACAGGATTTCATTTTTATTTTCTGATATCCCATGTTTTTTCTTCTTATATAATTTGTAACTATTCAGAGCCAAGGCAATTTTCATAAAAAGCAGGCATTCAGCTTGCTGAAATGAATGCTTTTTTGAAAATTTCTTTGGCGAGAAGCCAACAGCTGGGAAACATATAGTGTTTTCGAGCTTGGCTCTAAATAGTTGCATTTTATGCAATTTATTTACGCAAAATCAAATAATGACAACTGATTTGACTCCGGCATATCTCCAAACAATCCTAAATCACTCATTAAGTCTATGACTGTCTTTGTAGCCTTCGTTCTCTGACGGAAATCATCTTTGGATAAAAACGGTCCATCTTTTGCCGCTTCCGCTACTGCAATGGCAGCATTATCGCCCATTCCTTCAATCGTATTTAATGCAGGAAGCAATTTCCCATCAATAATCTGAAAACGGTCAGGATGGGACTTATAAATATCAATTGGTAAAAACTCAAATCCTCTCGCATACATTTCCTGTGCAATCTTCATATCACGGTACACATCTTTTTCTTTATTGGAAAGACTGTCTTTGCGTTTTGTATAATCCTTATAAAAATATTCCAAACGCTCTTTTCCCTGACACATAATTTCATAGTCAAACCCCGTCGCACGAATAGAAAAATATGCTGCATAATATGCCAATGGATAAAAAACTTTACAGTACGCTATTCTCCATGCCATCATAACGTAAGCTGCTGCATGTGCTTTTGGGAACATATATTTAATCTTTTTGCAAGACCAAATATACCATTCAGGCACCTCATGCGCCCGCATTTCTGCCTCCCAGTCAGGCTTTAGTCCTTTTCCTTTTCGTACAGACTCCATAATCGTAAAAGAAAGCTCACTGTCTAATCCCATGTTAATTAAATAAATCATAATATCATCACGGGTACAAATCGCTGTAGAAATCGTTGCTTTTCCTTCCTGAATTAAGGTCTGTGCATTTCCAAGCCATACGTCTGTACCATGCGAAAGTCCCGAAATACGAATTAAATCTGAAAATTCTTTTGGTTCTGCATCAATAACCATCTGCATGGCAAATTCCGTTCCAAACTCTGGTATTCCAAGGCAACCAAGCTGGATGCCATTGATTTCATCCGGTGTCACACCCAAAGCTGAGGTATTCATAAACAAAGACATGACCGTAGGGTCATCTAAAGGAATTTCTTGTGGGTCAATTCCTGTCAAATCCTGCAACATACGAATCATGGTCGGGTCGTCGTGTCCTAGAATATCGAGCTTTAATAGATTGTGGTCAATCGAATGATAATCAAAATGGGTAGTAATCGTAGCCGTCGTCATATCATTTGCAGGATGCTGCACTGGAGTAAACGAATTTATATCCTCTCCCACAGGAAGTACGATAATACCACCCGGATGCTGTCCTGTTGTCCTTCGTACACCCACGCAACCCTGTACAATTCGATTGATTTCACAGATTCGTTTCCGAATTCCGCGTTCCTCGTAATAATTTTTAATATATCCAAATGCCGTTTTATCTGCTAATGTACCAATCGTTCCTGCACGGTAAGTCTGCCCATAGCCAAAAATAACTTCGCAATATGCATGTGCCTTACTCTGATATTCTCCCGAAAAATTTAAGTCAATATCCGGCTCTTTATTTCCCTTAAACCCAAGGAAGGTTTCAAAAGGAATGTCAAACCCATCCTTCATCAATTTTTTG
The DNA here is from genome assembly GCA_964390325.1 of uncultured Roseburia sp. GTDB lineage: Bacteria > Bacillota > Clostridia > Lachnospirales > Lachnospiraceae > Roseburia. The sequence goes on from CAYMHX010000033.1 coordinate 5,809, forward strand.
CCACAGACAGGACAAATTCTATCCGGCATATCACAGCCTCCCCGCCCTGAAAATGCCTTTACCTCTGGTGAATCAAAGTCACTATATTTGCAATATTCACATCGGTAGTGTGCTTGAAGCGGATTTACTTCTGTAATACCTGCCATTGTCGCTGCAAACGAAGAACCAACCGAACCTCGCGAACCAACCAAATATCCGTCCTCATTAGATTTCCACACCAATTTCTGTGCAATAATATACATAACGGCATATCCATTACTAATAATGGAATTTAATTCCCTGTCTAAACGTTCCTTTACCACAGAGGGCAATTCTTCTCCATACATACTATGCGCTTTTGTATAACAAATATCCCTTAGCATCTGGTCGGAATTTTCAATGACAGGAGGACATTTATCCGGTCTTACGGGAGCAATTCGTTCACACATATCTGCAATTTTATTTGTATTGGTAATCACCACTTCTTCTGCCTTTGCACTGCCTAAATAGGCAAATTCTTTGAGCATTTCTTCTGTGGTGCGCAGATAAAGCGGTGCCTGTTCATCTGCATCTTTAAACCCTTTCCCTGCCATAATGATACGACGGTAAATCTCATCTTCAGGGTCTAAAAAATGCACATCACAGGTTGCTACCACTAACTTATTAAACTGCTCTCCTAATTTACAAATATAACGGTTAATATCCTGTAGTTCTTCGTAAGAATTTATCGGTTCTTTCTCACTTGCAAGCATAAATTTATTGTTTCCAAGTGGCTGAATTTCCAAATAGTCATAAAATTTTACAATTCTTACAATTTCTTCCTGTGGTCTGCCACCTAAAATGGCACGATATAACTCCCCTGCTTCACAAGCAGAACCAAGCAGCAGACCTTCTCTATATTTGATAAATTCACTCTTTGGAATACGCGGTCTGCTATGATAATATTCCAAATGCGACATAGACACCAAACGATACAAATTGATACGTCCAATATCATTTGTTGCCAAAATAATGGCATGATAAGTCGGCATCTTTTTAATCGTTTCAGGTGTACTTAATGCCTGTTGATTTAGGGTATCTAAATCTTCAATCCCCCGTTCTTTCAACATTGTTATAAATTTCACAAAAATTTCAGCCGTACAGCCTGCGTCATCTACGGCTCGATGATGATTTGCCAATACAATATTCAATGCCTTTGCAATCGTATCTAATTTAAATCGGTTTAACTGCGGGAGCAGATAACGAGCCAATGCTACGGTGTCAATTATCGTATATTCACAAGGCAATCCCTGTCTTTCGCAATTTTTCTTAATAAAACTCATATCAAAGTCTGCATTATGTGCAACCATAACTGCCCCTTCGCAAAATTTCATAAATCTTGGTAAAATTTCTTCGATTTTAGGGGCATCCACTACCATATCATCACGAATGGAAGTTAGTTCTTCAATTTCATAAGGAATTGGCACTTCCGGATTGACAAACTCAGAAAAACGTTCGGTAATTTTACCTCCTATTACCTTTACTGCACCAATTTCAATAATTTTATTTTTTTCCGGAGAAAAACCAGTGGTTTCTAAGTCAAATACCACATAGGTATCTTCTAAACTCTGCCCTTTAGAAAACTGCACAATATCTTTTAAATCATCTACCAAATACGCCTCAACACCATAAATGACCTTAAAATCATCATCTGGTCCATAGGCATGATTTGCATCCGGAAAGGCTTGTACATCTCCGTGGTCTGTAATGGCAATGGCTTTATGTCCCCACTTCATCGCACGTTTCACAATCGCCTTACATTCCGATACCCCATCCATATCACTCATTTTAGTATGGCAATGGAGTTCCACTCGTTTCTCAGGTGCTGTATCCATTCTTTCGGAGGTAAAATTAGGAATTTTTTTAATGCTCACAATCGAACCAATTGTTAATTCGCTGTCAAACTTATCTATGGTAGTCACACCACGAATCTTTACAAAAGCTCCCGGCTTTAATTCCTTCAAAAGTTCTGCACAATCCTCATTTCGGGTAAAAATTTTTACCACAATCGAATCTGTAAAATCTGTCACTGATAAAATGACAATCGTCTTCTCATTACGGATTTCTCTGGTATCTACGGTCATAACCTGGCAACGAATCGTAACCTCTCCCATTTCATCTACAATTTTCTCAATCGGAATAATCTCTTTATCTTCTACATCTCTGCCATAAATTACATCCGGATTATCCGATTTTCGCCGAAATTCCCTCCGATTATTTTCAAATGGCTTCTTCGTTTGCATACGTCTATCGACTAACATTCGCTCTCTCGTTCCTGCATTTTTTTGTTCTTCTTTTGTTTTCTTCGTATCCAAAGAAGTTTTTTCTCGTACAGACTGTGATACTTTTGTATCTTTTCCATTGGATCGTATTGCTGTTTTTACATTTGACTCATTCTTATTTGATGCAATATCATTTTCTGCAACATTCTCTGCTTCACTTTTCTTTGCATCGATACGCTGCATAATCGTTTCAATTTCCTGCTGAAGCTGTAATTGGCTATTCTTTTTATGTTTACTTTCCTTCGGTTCTTCATAAATCAGATTGATATGCAAGTCCAAACCACAGCGTTCACAAACAACCTTTTCCAAAAATTCCATAATTTCATTGGAACGTGTCTGTGCAATAATAGTATTTTCTATTGTAAGATTTAAATGGCTTTCATCTGTAAATTCCATTTTCGCTGTCCGAAGCAGATTATATTCCATCAAACTAAACTGCTTTAATTCTTCCAACATACTCTCTTTATAAACATCCAACAAGGCTTTTGCATGATACTGAGCAGACAATTGATATTTTTCAATGATTTTTACATCTATCGGTTTCACTTTAAAAATCTGCTCACGAATTGCTTTTTCTAATTCATAAATATTACGTTTATGTATTAAATGCTTTCCTAACAGATAAATTCGCAAACGTGTCTGCTCATGGTTCATGCTTACCTTTGTTACTTCCATTTCTGTCAATAACTTCTTCATTTCCCCATTTACTTCTAATGCAGGAAATACATCAAAAAACATTTTCTTCATCATTTATCGTTTCCAATTCAATAATTCCTGTCGAAGCGTTTCTAATAATTCTGCTTCTGGAACTTTTTTTACTACTTCACCATGCTTAATTAATAAGCCTTCTCCTATTCCGCCTGCAATTCCGATATCTGCTTCTTTTGCTTCACCAGGTCCATTTACAACACAGCCCATAACTGCAACCTTTATATCCAACGGAATATCGGCTACCATATTTTCCACCTGATTTGCAAGAGCAATCAAATCAATCTGGGTTCTTCCACAAGTCGGACAGGAAACAACTTCAATTCCACCTTTTCTAAGTCCCAATGTTCTTAAAATCAACTTCGCAGATTTGATTTCTTCCAATGGGTCACCCGTTAAAGATACGCGAATGGTGTCACCAATTCCCTGATTTAAAATCAAACCAAGACCAATCGAAGATTTAATATTACCACTAATAATGGTTCCCGACTCCGTAATGCCGACATGTAACGGATGATTTGTCTGCTTTGCAATCAATTCATGAGCCTTTACACACATCATAACATCAGAGGATTTAATACTGATGACTAAATTATCATAGCCCATATCTTCAATCCATTTTACTTTATCCAATGCACTTTCTACGATGCCCTCTGCGGTAACACCATGATATTTTTCTACCAATTCTTTTTCTAATGAACCACTGTTTACCCCTACACGAATCGGAATATTCCGTTCCTTTGCTACATCCACTACGGCTTTTACTCGTTCTGCACTTCCGATATTCCCCGGATTAATACGGATTTTATCTGCTCCATTTTCCATGGCTGCAATCGCAAGGCGATAGTCAAAGTGAATATCGGCTACAACAGGAATAGATACCTGTTTTTTAATTTCTTTTAAAGCTGCTGCTGCTTCCATTGTCGGAACTGCACAGCGAATAATGTCACAGCCTACTGCTGCCAAACGATTTATCTGTTCTACTGTAGCTGCTACATTTTCTGTTTTTGTATTCGTCATAGACTGAATTAAGATTGGATTTCCTCCACCAATCACACGATTTCCAATTTGAACAACTTTTGTCATATTTACCTCCTCTTTATATTACAAAAAAATTCGTTTTACATCATTAAACATAATAACAACCATTAAAATTAACAGTAATACCAACCCTATAAAGTGAACCATACCTTCTTTTTCAGGGTCAATTTTCTTTCCACGAATAGCTTCTATCACTAAAAATACCAGTCTGCCACCATCTAAGGCTGGAATTGGAAGCAAATTCATCACTCCAAGATTTGCAGACAAAAATACAGAAATATACATCATCTGTAAAATGGCATATCCAATTCCATAAGAAACCGATTCCGCATAAGAATCGCCAATTGCATCCACAATCCCAACCGGTCCCGACATATCATTCACTGATACGCCACCTGTCACCAAAAGTCTTAAACTCTGAATGGTAGAATCTATCCAATATCTCACTTCATACACACTGTATTTTAGTAAGGTAAATGGATTACTACTATGTTTTTCCCTTACACCGCTTCCTATAAATCCATACAGATATCTTCCCAGTTCCTCATCATATTTCGGAACTAATTCTGTTGTATATCGCTCTCCTGCTCTTTCGTAAACCACTTCAACTGGTTCTCCTGCATGATAAAGGCTGTATGCACTCACATCTCGATAAAAATAGATATTTTTCCCATTCATCTCCAAAAGCAAATCCCCTTCCTGTAAACCTGCTTCTGCTGCTGCATATCCTGGTGTTACACCTACCAATATTGGTAAATCATATCCTGTTGCACAAATAATAATGAATGAAAATACCAATGCCATAATAAAATTAAAAATCGGTCCTGCTGCTACCACACTAATTCTTGCCCATACCGATTTACTCCCAAAAGAGTTTTCAGCACTGCTGTCTTCATCTTCTCCTTCCATCATACAAGCACCGCCAAATGGTAAAAGTTTTAATGAATACTTGGTTTCTCCCCTTTGGATTCCCAAAATCGTAGGACCTAAGCCCAAAGAAAACTCATTTACTCTTATTCCGGCCCGTTTTGCCAATAAAAAATGACCTAACTCATGGAATAAAATAATCATACTAAAAATAACCAGTGAAACTACAATTTTCATTCAAAAAATACCTTTCTATCTATCCTATTCCCTTTTTCAAATCCTTCTTATAACGATTCCGTACTTATTAATTTTTCAATCAACGCATAAGTATCTGCCTCCGTCTGCAAAATCTCATCCAAATTTGGATTTTCAATAAACGGTATCTGCTTCATACAAGTTTCAATTAATTCTGTAATCTGCAAATAGCTAATCTTACGGTCTAAAAACAGACTCACTGCTTTTTCATTTGCCGCATTATAAACCGTTGGAATATTTCCTCCACGTTTCATCGCCTCGTAAGCAAGTGCAAGTCCTTTAAAGGTCTTAATATCAGGTTCTTCAAAAGTAAGATTTCCCAGTTCAAATAAATTTAAACGTTTTCCACTCAAACTTCTGCGTTCCGGATAATAAAGTGCATACTGAATTGGCAGACGCATATCCGGTGTACCTAACTGTGCAATCACAGCACCATCTTCAAACTCTACTGCTGAATGAATGACACTCTGTGGATGAACAACTACCTGAATCTGCTCCAAATCTACTCCAAACAGCCATTTTGCTTCCATTACTTCCAAACCTTTATTTACTAATGTAGAAGAATCAATGGTAATCTTTCTTCCCATACTCCAGTTTGGATGTTTTAAGGCATCTTCCACCTGCATATCTTTTAATTCCTCATAACTCTTACCACGGAATGGACCACCTGAAGCAGTCAATAAAATCTTATGAATCTGATTCTCTCCTTCTCCCTGTAATGACTGAAAAATAGCACTATGCTCACTATCTACCGGAAGAATTGGTACATTATATTCTTTCGCCAATGGCATAATAATATGTCCTGCTGTAACCAAGGTTTCCTTATTCGCTAATGCAATCGCCTTTCTGGCCTTAATTGCCGCAATTGTCGGACGAATTCCAAGCATCCCCACAATGGCCGTTACTAAAATTTCACTTCCTTCAATCGTGGCAGTTTCCAATAAGCCCTCCATACCAAAACCTATCTGAATGCCCAAATCCTTTGTGCGTATTTTTAATTCTTCTGCCTTTTCTTCTTCCCAAACACTCACATACTTTGGATGATACTTTCTCATCTGTTCTTCTAATAATGTAATATTTCCACCTGCTGATAATGCTACTACCTCTATATCACCCTGTTCATCTACAATTTCTAAAGTCTGTGTACCAATCGAACCTGTAGAACCTAAAATTGCAATTTTTTTCATATTTCCTCTCATTCCGAAATGTTACAAATTTTCAGCGAAACATTTTATAAACATTGAACAATTTTCTTTTTTTAAGAATTGTATTTTCATGCACTTTTCACAATCATTTGTAACATCCATAAAAAAATATTGTCATTATTCCATACTTTATACTTACACTAACTTAAAAATGTTCATTTTACAGCTTCATCACCATGTCTGCCAAATAATAAATAATCGGTGCTGTAAAAATCACACTATCAAAACGGTCAAGAATACCTCCATGCCCCGGAATCAATGTACCATAATCTTTTACATTATAATTACGCTTAATTGCAGAAGCCGTCAAATCTCCTACCATAGAAATTAATGCACCAATCATACAAATTACAGCAAGTACCATCACACTTCTGCTGCCAATTCCCATAGCATCTTTAAAAATATTTCCATATAAAAGTGTGAGTAATCCTGTTCCTGCCACACCACCTATTGCACCTTCGATAGATTTCTTCGGGCTTAAAATTGGTGCCATCTTATGCTTGCCAAATAGCTTTCCTGCACAGTAAGCACAGGTATCGCAAACCCAAGAACATAAAAAAATAAGCCATACAATATATACACCTGCATTCATTTCTCTTGTCTGATACACAAAAGACAACATTACAGCTACATAAAAAACACCAAAAAATGCTGCTAATATCTGTTCGGTTTTATATTTTGGATATGTAAACACATATACAAACATCAATGCAACCAAACAAAGCAAAACAAACAACATCATGTCTGGCAAAAATGTAAAACGTAAATTTATATAATATATGGTTGCCATTAGATATCCTATTACTGCGGGTAATTGCTTCTCAATTTGAAATACACGATACAATTCAAACATTCCTACATAAGAAATCAGCAATGTAGTTACAAACAATACATTTCCACCAGTAAGAATTAGCACTAACGCCAAAATTACCAAAACAATCCCACTTATTAATCTTGTTTTAAACATCTTAATAACCATGCCTTTCTATGTGTTAATTTTTTAACACATCTACCTGCAAACTTTTGATTGCTTTAATTTGCAATACAAATAACTATTTTTCTTCACTTAAACCGCCAAATCTACGGTTTCTTTTCTGATAAGCTTCTACTGCTTTTTCTAATTCTGCTTTATTAAAGTCTGGCCAAGGTACCTCTGTAAAATAAAATTCACTGTATGCTAACTGCCAAAGTAAATAATTGGATAATCTCTGTTCTCCACTGGTACGAATTAACAAATCCGGGTCTGGAATTCCCGCTGTATCTAAAAATCCTTCAAATACTTCCTCCGTAATCTCCTCTGCTTTTAATGCTCCATTTGCTACCTGTTCTGCCATTTTACGCATACCACGAACCATTTCATCGCGACTGCCATAATTAATTGCAATCTGCAAATTCAAACCATCATACTCCTTAGAAGCTTCCTCTAATTCCTTAATACGCTTCTGAAAAGAAGGTTCTAACCTTGTAATATCTCCAATAATCCGCACTCTGATATGATTTTTCTTTGCCGTTTTCATACAAGTTTTTAAATAATTTTCCAACAATGCCATTAATGCACTTACTTCACTATCCGGTCTGTTCCAGTTTTCCGTCGAAAATGCATAAAAAGTTAAATATTTAATCCCCATATTGTGTGCTGTTTCACAAATAGTTTCTACATTCTTCGCACCCATTGTATGACCATAATTTCTAGGCATTCCCTTACTCTTTGCCCATCTCCCATTTCCATCTAAAATAATTGCTACATGCTTTGGAATATTCATTCTGCCTCCACTTCTGCCATTTATAAGGCAGGTTCTTTCTTTTATCGCTAAACATTCAGTAACAGTTCCCACACCATTTTTACATTGCAGCTAACTTTGCTCATAAAATGACGTTCCACTCATAGACAAGAGACATAATTCACCAATTTTCTTGTCTATGGCTGAACTGTTATCTTATATATGCACAAATGAGGACATGATAGGTTCATGTCCTCATCTCCATAGTTCTTATACAGTAAGAATTTCTTTTGTTTTTACATCTACTGCTTTGTCTACTTCTACGATATATTTATCTGTTAATTTCTGAACCTGTGCTTCTAAATCTTTAATTTCATCTTCAGAAACATCCTCTGCTTTTGCAAGTTTCTTAAAAGAATCATTGGCATCACGGCGAATGTTACGAATAGCTACTTTTGCTGCTTCACCTTTCTTCTTTACATCCTTTGCAAGCTCTTTACGTCTTTCTTCTGTAAGTTCCGGAAAGATTAAACGAATTACTTTACCATCATTGGATGGATTAATTCCTAAATCAGATGTTAAAATTGCTTTTTCAATCACCTTTACCATAGAAGCTTCCCATGGCTGAATTTGAATCATTCTTGGTTCCGGAACGTTTACGTTCGCTACCTGCTGAATTGGTGTTGGTGTACCATAATAATCTACACGAATCTTATCTAATACATGTGGATTTGCACGACCTGCACGAATACTTCCAAATTCTCCTGATAAATTCTGCATTGTTTTCTGCATTTTTTCTTCAAATGCTGTAATTCTTGAATCCATAATCAATACCATACCTTTCCTATACTTAAACAGTCACTTTTGTGCCATTGAATTTACCACAAATGGCATTTACAATACTGTTTTCTTCATTTAAGCCAAACACATACATTGGCATCTTATTCTCCATACACATAATAGAAGCTGTCAAATCCACAACTGCAAGCTTCTTATCAATTACTTCCTGAATGGATACTTCCTCATATTTCACAGCGTTCGGATTTACCTTCGGGTCGCTGTCATATACTGCATCAATGGATTTCGCAAGATAAATACCTTCTGCTTCCAT
>CAYMHX010000034.1:0-14792 GCA_964390325.1 uncultured Roseburia sp.
TCCCCCGGAGGGTCTATATATGAGGCGAAGTTTTTAATCGCCGAATATATAGTACCGAATTTTACAACGTCAGGTTATGGTATGAAAGAAGAACTTGCAAAACTATGTAAAAAATATTGTGGTGCAGTGGCTGTAAGCTGGTATCGAAGTGACTACACCTTAAAGGCGATTAACTATTTGCTTGATGCAGGAGTAAAAACAAATATCCACTATGTAGTCGGAAAAAATACAATAGATGAGGCACTGGAGCGTTTACAAAAAAATGATTTTCCAACAGGTGTCAATGCAGTTGTCTTTGTAATAAAGACAAATTTGTGCAATATTTTAGAGTTATCCATTTATAGTATTGTAATTTAGAAAGGTGTTATTATTAATTATGAAAAAAAAGTATGAGGAACAGGAAATTCGAGAAGATTATAGAAAACTGACAAAGTTGTTGATTGAAAAAGGACTTTTTATTACAACAATGGAAAGTGCAACCTCCGGACAGATTGCATCCTTGATTACAGATACGGAAGGGGCGTCAGCAATTCTGAAGGGGGCATTTATTACTTACAGTAATGAAGCGAAAATTCAGATGGGTGTTCCGGAGGAAATCATTCGTACTTATACTGTTTATTCCAAAGAAACAGCAAGAGCCATGGCAGAAGTCTGCAGAAAAACATACAATGCTAATATTGGGATTGGAGTGACTGGAACAATGGGAAATGTCGACCCTGCTAATTCGCAGGCTTCTGTACCGGGACAGGTTTATTTTGCAATTAGTTTCAATGGAGATATTAAGGATTATTACACAGAATTGCCAATGCAGCCAACCAGACTTGCCTATAAACTTGCCGTTGCGAAAGAAGTTTCAGATGAGTTGATGAAACTTCTTATGGCTTTATGATAAGAGTTTTAGTATCAAAATTTGAACCAAATGACCCGAAGAAAGTAGTAGGTGCGTACAGTCAGTCAAAAGCAAAAGCATCTCAGATGGTTATGGATTCTGTTCAGGTTATGGGATTGAAAGCATGTATCGTTCATCCAAGCGGTATTATGGGACCTCTTGATAGAATGTATGGAACAAATCCAAAAAGGAGAAATCGAAAGTATTTCAATGCCATTTGAGGATAGTATTTTTGTGATGGAAACAATGGATGCTGTTCGTAGAAAGTGGGGACTGCTTTATCCACAGGAGAGATAAAAAATAAAAAACGGGCAGAAAATTTAAAACAAATTTTCTGCCTGATATAATTTATGATACCACAAAGCGATACCCAAGCCCCCTCACCGTTTGAATATACTTCGGATTACTCGGGTCATCTTCAATTTTTGCCCGAAGACGGTTAATATATACCATAATCGCATTTTCATCAATAATACTTTCTCCCCAAATCAAGTCATAAAGCATATCTTTTGAAAAAATACGGTTTTCATTATCAATAAAAAGTTTCATAATGGCATTTTCTTTTGCCGATAAAAGAATTTCTTTGTTATTTTTATAAAAGCGTAAGGTACTTGTATTATACTGAAAAGGCCCTGCACTTAAGATATCAGAACCTCCATGGAGTGCATTTTTACTTCGCCGAATTAATGCCTTTACTTTTGCACCGACAATAATCGGATTAAATGGTTTCGTGATATAATCATCTGCTCCAATATCTAAACCGTAGAGCATATCATAATCTTCGGCACGTCCGCTTAAAATAATAATTGGAATCTTAATTCCCTGCTTACGAAGGGATTCAATCACAGTAAAACCATCAATTCCCTGCATATTAATATCTAAAAGAATTAAATCATACGAATGATTGGCAACAAATTCTAATGCTGCTTCACCGCTAGAGCAGGTATCTGCATCAATTCCATTGCTTTTGATTACTTTATAAAGCATAGTCAAAACGGCATCATCATCATCTACAATTAAGACTTTATTTGTCATAAGAGCTCCCTTCCCCTTTACATGAATAATAAGATTCGTATATGATAGTTATAGTATATAGGCGGTGATTGAAAATCACGCCTGCGCCACACGCGGTCACGAAGTGACAAATTCCTTATACGCGTGTGTGTGCATCCCCCGGAGGGTTTATATATGAGGCGAAGTTTTTAATCGCCGAATATATAGATACTATTATTGGATAAATGGAACTATGAAGGTACTGAATAGTTACATAAATATTAAAATATGCACAAAAATTTTGTGGATTTGTTTGCTATGTGAAGACATTTTTCGTTTTTATGAAATAAATGTCTTTACTATAAAGACAAATTTGTGCAATATTTTAGAAGTGTTTATTTATAATTAGTATAAACAAATTTTCAACAATTGACAAGGGGTGGAGAATTTTGAAAGAAAAAAGGACTTCAAAAGGACAGTTTCTATTAATTATCAACACAATTCTACTATTGATGATGATAGGAATTGGTATGACATATCGAATGTTTACGGGATATGAAGCATTGGTTTTAGAAAATACAGACAATCAGTTAATCAGCCTTGCTCGTTCAGTTGACCGTAGTGTGGAAAGTAAGCTGGAACGTTATATGGAAAATTTAGTACACACCATGGAGCATATCGAATGTCAAGATGCTGAAAAAGTATGGCGTGAAACAGGAAAAGGGGAGCAGCTGTGTTCTTTTTTGAAGAATAGTTTATTGGGAGAAGATTCTACCATTATGGATATTTTGGTTTCGCAGGGAGATAGGGTTTTGTTGTCTGTTTCGGGAGAAATAGACTATACATTTTCTAAACTCCATACGGTAACAGGAAGTATCAAAGCCTGTCTTAGCAGAAAAGAAGATGGACAGACGAATATGGTTATTGCCAGAGAATCCAATTATGACATAGGCTATATCATATTGATAGATTTAGAAATTTTTTATGAAGGAATTACACAGAATTTATCAGAGGATAGATATAATGAAATTGTAATGATGGATGCGGATAAGCAGATGCTTGTGCATAGGCAGGGAGAGGAAATTAAAGTAAACGATATTTCAAGTTTTTCGGAAGACCACAGTAAATATCGGATTCTTTCTTTTTTAATGGAGCAGCAGGAGAAGGAAAAAGAAGGAATGGATTTTTGTGATGCCGTTAGCAGTGCCACTGGAAAAGAATATCAGGCAAGAGTTGCGGTTGTACCCGCATCAGAAAATACAAATGGATTATTTGCTATTGGGGTTTCTACAGATTATGACCAGGTGATGAAGCCAATGCGTTCTGCTTCAAGAGAATTGATTTTTTATTGTGTAATTATTTTACTGGGTGCAATGGGGTTAATTATTCTTTTAACCCATGCTTTTCGCGGTAATCAAAAGGTGTTGCATGAGATAGAGATGTTACAGGAAAAAAATGCTGCAATGGAGGAATTAAATCGACAGACACAGGAGTTTGCACATCATCAAAGGTTAGAGTTAATGGGAACGTTGACATCGGGCATTGCACATGAGTTCAATAATCTCTTAGCACCGATTATGGGTTACAGTATTTTAATTTTGGAAAAATTACCGCCAGAGGAAACGGAAATTTACGATGAGGTACTGGAAATTTATCATACTTCTACAAAGGCGAAAACGGTAGTTTCAAGATTACAGGATTTAGCAAGAAAAAATACGAAAACCGATTTTTCTGAACTAAAATTGGATGATGTGGTGCAAAAAGCAGTCGAAATTGCAAAACCTGCGAAACCAAAGCCTGTGGAAATACAGATGGAATTAAATGGAAAGAATCAGTTCGTTATGGGAAATGAAACACAGATATCACAGTTATTATTAAATCTTCTCATCAATGCGTTTCATGCCACTGAGTCCATAAATGGAGTGGTAAAAATAAGTACCGAAATCAAGGAAAATGAATTTTTACTTCGAGTGTCTGATAACGGTTACGGCATTTCCGAAGAAAATATGAAGCGGATTTTTGAACCGTTTTTTACCACGAAAAAAGGCGGAGAAGGTACAGGACTTGGGCTTGCAATTGCAGAACAGGTTATCGAAGAACATCATGGAAGCATTCAGGTAGAGAGTAAAGAAGGTGAGGGGACAACATTTTTGGTAACGTTACCAGTATTTTTCGGGCAATCTTAATATTTGTTAAGGTTCTATCAATTACAGGTTAAGAATTGTTTGATAAAATGGCAACAAGAATGTTAAAAAAATATCAAACAGTATGCACAAAAGCAATACAGAAAAGGAGAAAAACATGAAAAAAACATTTGTAACTTTATTAACACTTGGTATGTCATTTAGTATGCTGACAGGATGTTCCGGTACAGCAGTTGTAGAAAAAGAAAATACAAACACAGAAAATTCTACACAGACAGCAACAGAATCCGTTGCAGAAGGAACAGAAGTAGACGGAACTTCCGCATCTACATCAGAAGCTCGTCCTGTAAAAACAGGTTTATCAGTCATGACAAGCCTTTCGGGAACAGATGCCACAGCAGATGCAGAAGGAAATGCACAGGCAGATATTACAATTGTAGCTGTAACAGTAGACGAAGCCGGTGTTATCAATAGCTGTGTCATTGACCAGATTCAGGGAAAAAATACATTCTCAGCAACAGGTGAAATTACAACAACAGCAACTGAATTTGCAAGCAAAAATGAACTTGGTGCAGATTATGGAATGGTAGCTTACGCAGGAGCAATTGCAGAATGGGATGCACAGGCAGCAGCAGTAGCAGATTATGTAGTTGGTAAAACAGTAGATGAAGTAAAAGGAATTGCTTTAACAGAAACAGGTGCTCCGGCAGATGCAGATTTAGCTTCTTCTGCAACGATTTCTATCGGGGCATTTATTACAGGTATCGAAGCAGCTGTAATAAATGCAGCAGATTTAGGTGCTGCACACTGGGATACTTTAAAATTAGTTTCTGTTACAACACCATCTGATAATGCATCTGCAACAGCAGAAGGCGAAGGAACAGCTTCCGCATATGCAACTGTTGCAGCAGTAACTTTACATCAGGATGAAATTACAAGCTGTGTGATTGATGCGGTTCAGGCAAATGTAACATTTGATGCAACAGGTAAGATTACAACAGATTTTACAGCACCGGTGTTAACAAAGAATGAAAAAGGTGCAGATTACGGAATGGTAGCTTACGCAGGAGCAATTGCAGAATGGAATGAACAGGCAGCTTCCTTTGCTTCTTATATTACAGGTAAAACTGTTTCAGAAGTAGCAGGAATTGCAGTAGATGAAAGTACAAAAACAACAGACACAGATTTACTTTCTTCTGTAACAATTAAAATTGGCGATTTCAAAACATTAATTGAAAAAGCTGCTGAAAACTAAAGATAAATTCTGAAAAATGCACAAATTTTTTACACAAAAGACGATGCAACTGATTTTTAATGGGTTTGTGAATTGTAATTATGAAAGTACTGAATAATTACAGTAATTTTATAAATTGTGAGCATATTTGAAAGAAAGGAAAGCAAATGAAACATTTCTTTTATGGTGGTGTTCATCCGAATGACAAAAAATCTTTGTCTTCGGGTCAGGCACTCCAAAGATTAGAGAAACCAAAACAGGTCATTCTTCCGATGTTACAGCATATCGGAGTTGCCGCTACACCATTGGTATCAGTAGGTGATATGGTAAAAAAGGGACAGAAAATTGGTGATGGGGAAGGCTTATGCGTTCCTGTGCATGCTTCTGTTTCGGGTAAAGTAGTAGCGATTGAACCTAGAAGGCATCCAAGAGGGGATATGGTCTTATCGGTTATCATTGAGAATGATTTTGAAAATACGTTAGACGAAAGCATGACAGCGTATGAAGATTATTCAAATTTAAGTAATGATGATATTATTTCTATTATTCGGGAAGCTGGAATTGTAGGTATGGGTGGTGCGACATTTGCAACCAGTATTAAAGCAGCAGTCAATGCCCAAATTGATACTTTAATTGCAAATGCCTGCGAATGTGAGCCATATATTACAGCGGATGATATGCTCCTTCGTACCAATCCAAAGCAGGTTATCGAAGGTATGAAAATCATTGCTCAGGTAGTAAAACCAAAGCGTATGGTATTAGCTATTGAGGATAATAAGAAAGAAGCGATTGAAGGTCTAAAACAGTTATTGGCAAATGAAGCGGGGATTGAGCTTTTAGTTTTTCCAACCCGTTATCCACAGGGTGCAGAACGTCAGTTGGTACAGGCAGTCACAGGGAGAGAAATTGTACCTGGACAGCTTCCTGCATCGGTTGGCTGTGTGGTATTTAATGTGGCAACTTATGAAGCAACTTATCGAGCAGTCTGCCTTGGAAAACCGATTACAGGACGTATTGTAACAGTAACCGGAGAAGCAGTAAAAAAACCGATGAATTTTATGGTGCCAATGGGTATGCCATTGGTGGAATTAATTAATGCAGCAGGAGGATTAACAGAAGATGTCTGGAAAGTGATTAACGGTGGTCCTATGATGGGACAGGCACAGCCGGATTTAAACACTTCTGTCATTAAGGGAACGAATGCTGTATTATGCTTATCTAATGCGGGGAATGGAGAAGCAGAGCATCCGACCTGTATCCGCTGTGGCAAGTGTTTAAGTGTATGTCCGACCAGATTACAGCCTCTTTATATGTATGCTTACGCAAAGAAGCAGGATTTGGCAGGATTGGAACGTGTGCGCATTATGGACTGTATCGAATGCGGTTCCTGTGCGTATGAATGTCCGGGCAAACTTCCATTAGTCGAGCAGTTTAGACTTGGTAAAAAAATAGTAAGGGAGGGTAAACAGACATGAATTTAACAGTAACATCCTCTCCACATATTAGAAATAAAGTAAATACCAGAAATATTATGTTTGATGTAGTCATTGCATTGCTTCCGGCACTTTTAGCAGGAGTCTGGCATTTTGGCGTTCGGGCATTATTGGTGTCGATTGTTTGCGTAGCGTCAGCATTGGCAGCAGAATGGCTCTGTGGTGTATTGATTTATAAACATAATACCGTAATGGATGGTTCTGCAATTGTCACAGGCTTGCTTTTGGCATTGACACTCCCGGCAGCAGTACCGTATGGAGTTGCAGCACTTGGCAGTATTTTTGCAGTTGTTGTTATCAAAGGACTTTGCGGCGGATTAGGAAAAAATATTTTTAACCCTGCTTTAGCAGGCAGAGCATTTTTATTGTTATTATACCCAGCTTCCTTGGTGCGTTATACAGCACCAAAAGCAGAACTTTTACTTTTTGGCTCAAATGTAGATGCGGTTGCTTCTTCTACACCGCTTCACCATATGCAGATGCCTGCATTACCGGAAGAAAGTCTGCTTGATATGTTTCTGGGAAATATTGGCGGAACCATTGGGGAAACTTGTACACTTGCATTATTGCTTGGAGGAGCTTATCTAATTTATCGTAAAGTAATTTCTGTTAGAATCCCGGCAGCATATTTGGGAACGGTTGCAGCCCTTTCATTGGTATTTTCTAAGGGGGAAAATCCCATTTTATGGATGCTTTACAGTGTACTTGGCGGCGGTGTGGTATTAGGTGCTATTTTTATGGCAACCGATTATGCGACCTCACCTGTGACACCAAAGGGACAGATTCTTTATGGTATCGGATGTGGTATCTTAACCGTTATCTTCCGTTACTTTGGCTTATTTCCGGAAGGTGTTACCTATGCCATTTTACTTATGAATGCTATGGTTTGGATTTTTGATTTTTATACAGCACCTCGTCGTTTTGGAAGTCAGAAAGGAGGCAAATAATGAAGTTAAAATCATTAGTAATGCCAATGCTTGTCATTGGTTTATCAGCAGGCATCCTTTTTGGTGTAAATAAAGGAACGGCACAAACAGCAGCAGCAAATTATCAGGAAGAACTCAATACATTAATGCTTTCTTTGCTGCCAAACAGCACTTCTTTTACAGAAGAAGCTTATGAAGGCGAAGATGCAAATATTAAAGCAGTATATCGTGCAGAAAATGGTTGCGTTATTATGACATCAACCTACGGATATGCAGGAGATATTGTAATGCTCGTTGGCGTAGATAATAATGGAGATGTAAAAGGATTGGTTGTTCGTGAATTATCAGAAACCTATGGTTTGGGTGCGAATGCACTTACCGATGATGACTTTTTGGCACAGTTTTTATGGACAGAAGGCGATGCCGAAATTGGGACAAATGTAGATGCTATCACAGGTGCAACCGTAACTTCAAAAGCAATCGCAAGAAGTGTAAATTCTGCAGTTGGATTTATGACAGGTGTTGATGCTTCAACAAGTGCAACCACATGGGGAGAGTAGCGTGTAAAACACAAACTTACAATCTTTGTTTTAAGAAAGGATAATAGGTTATGATGAAAGATAGAACAACGATTTTAAATACAATTCTTGCGGCTGTGCTTGGTGTTGTATTACTGGTTTCTGTACTGGTAAAGACAAATTGTCCTCATTTTATTCTGCCCCAAATAAATATTCCATATATGGCAGCAGTTTCTTTGCTTTCACTGGTATTGGCTTATTTTATTGGTGGAACATCATCAGATATGGAATGTCAAGGAGGAAAAGCCTGTATGACACAAAAGCCGGAAGGCTGTCCTCTTTGTCAGGCAGTATTAGCGGCAGTGACATTTGCTGTACTTCCATGGGCAGCAGGATTTGCAGAAGTTTCTATTATAAAGTTGGCACTTTGTGGAGGATTCGTTTTTGCAGTATTAAATGCTATGTTTTGTGGTATAGTAAAAAGAATGGAACTTGCAGATACACACAAAGGTGCAGTAATTCCAGCAGCATTTGGACTGTATCTTGCCTGCCAGTGCTTTACAAATATTCTTATTTAATAAAAAATGGGAAGGTTGTCGAAAAAAATGGGCATCCTTTCCTTTTTTTTTAGCATTATTCACGATTTCTTTAAACTTCCTAGAATATTTCAAAAATTCATGCTATATTATAACTTGGAGGGAAAGTTGTATGTGGAAGAAGAAACAGTGGATTTGCAGTTTCATAGTGCTTTTTATTCTTATTTTAGGAATGTGGGTTGACGAAGTCAAAGCAGATTCCACATTTTTATTCCCAAAAACACAAACATTTTCTATGAAGAAAATGTCAAGTGCAGTGCTTTCTGACATAGACATAGAATCGACAGAAATATTATGTACATATAATGTCATAAGCAGTCGTCAGATTTCTGCACATCTAATTCATAGTAAAAGGGTAATCAAGTTGTCCATGGTATTTTTGTGTAGGGCAATCTTTGCCTTTTTGCTTTCTAATTTCTATACAACGGCACAAGTGATGGATTATCCAATCCAAGATACACAGACCGTTGTCCTAAATTATATTCACAATACGGATGGAAAAAAGGAATTTGCATTTGTTTGTTAAAAAATAAATAATCACTTTAGAACGTTAAAAAGATAATGAGGAAAAGTGTTTTGTTTACATAACTGTTTTTGTATTAGAATTATGAAGTACTAAATAGTTATTTATTTACAAACAATGAGGAGGAAAATTTGTAACAAGGTAAGACCGGTCTTGAAGTAACTTACGATTTTAAGGTTATTTCGCGAAGTTTTTTATTGCTGAATGATAGAACGTGAGTTATGGCGAAATACGATGGAACAGATAGTTACAAAAAATTAAAAATGTCAATTACAAATATATTAGGTCTGTTAGGCGGTCTGGCACTCTTTTTGTATGGTATGCAAATGATGAGTGGTGGATTAGAAGCCGCAGCAGGCAATAAGATGAAGCTCATTTTAGAGAAAATTACAGCAAACCGCTTTGTCGGTGTATTAGTTGGTGCATTAATTACAGCTGTGATTCAGTCATCTTCTGCTACGACAGTTATGGTAGTTGGATTTGTAAATTCGGGAATGATGACGTTAAAACAGGCTGTATGGATTATTATGGGTGCGAATATCGGTACAACGATTACAGGACAGTTAATTGCATTAGATGTGGGAGAACTTGCACCATTGCTTGCATTCGTGGGAGTTGCTCCAATTGTTTTTATGAAAAATGAGAAGTTAAAACACATCGGAGAAATTGTTGCAGGACTTGGAATGTTATTTATCGGTATGGATATGATGAGTGCGGCAATGAAGCCATTAGCAGAAGTAGAGGAGTTTGTAGGATTATTAACAAAGTTTGAAAATCCGATTTTAGGAATTTTAGCAGGTACGGTATTTACAGCATTAATTCAGTCATCTTCTGCATCAGTGGGTATTTTACAGGCATTGGCAATGAGCGGTGCTGTAACCTTACACAGTGCGGCATATGTATTATTTGGTCAAAATATTGGTACCTGTGTGACTGCATTATTGGCATCAGTGGGAGCGAGCAGAAATGCAAAAAGAACAACCATTGTGCATATTGCTTTTAATGTTTTTGGAACGATTATTTTTACGATGTTGTGTATAGCGACACCAGTCATTCTGATGGTAGAAGGATGGACACCGGGAGATGTTTCCAAACAGATTGCGAATTTACATACGATGTTTAATATTGTGACAACTTGTTTATTACTTCCAATTGGAAGTATTCTTCCAAAGATAGCGACCTTTATTTTGAAGGATAGAGAAGAAACAGAAGAAGCGGTTAGAGTACAGTATTTATTGGATTTAAAACTGGTAAATACAGAAAAATTGGGTGGAACGGTCATTTTGGTTGAAAATATTAAAAAAGAATTGAACCGTATGATTGCGATGACAAAGGAAAACGTAATAGAAGCATTTGATATGTTTGCAGGACGGAATCCACAGGGGATGGAGCAGATTGAAGAACGAGAGGCATATGTGGATTTCTTAAATAAAGAAATTTCAAAATATATCACAAATGCGGCAGCACATGAAAACAGCAGTAGTGGAAGCAAAACCTTTCATGCATTGTTCTCTGCCACTACTAACGTAGAGAGAATTGGTGACCATGCTGTAAATATTGCAGAGTATTTTAAGCTGATTGAAGAAAAACAGGTTCGTTTTTCTGCACAGGCATTAGGTGAAGTGGATGAAATACAAAAAATTTGTTCAGAATTATTTATTTTATTAGAGGAAACACCAAGTGATGTGATTGGCTGGCATGAAAAAATTGCTTGCATGGAGCAAAAGATTGATGATTTAACAGAAGAATACCGTAATAGAATGTTTGAACGAATACAAAAAGGTGCTTGTTCAGATGAAGGAAGTATTTTATTTTCAGAAATGCTTACAGATTTTGAGCGAATCGGTGACCATGCATTGAATATTTCAAATCAAATGTTAGCCATTGCATTAGCTGAGAATGAATAAGTTTTTGCATAGTAAATATAAAGGTAGTGAATAGTTACAGAGTTTGGAATGATGAGTAGGAGGAAACATATGATTATAATAGAGATATTATTATTGGCAGTAGGTTTTGCCATGTTGGTTAAGGGAGCAGACTGGTTTGTTGATGGTACTTCAGGAATTGCCAGAAAAATGGGCATTCCACAGTTAGTAGTAGGTCTTACCATTGTAGCAATGGGAACGAGTGCACCGGAAGCGGCTGTTAGTGTTACAGCAGCATTAAAGGGCAATGCAAGCATTGCGATTGGTAATGTTGTAGGCAGTAATATTTTAAATATTTTAATTATTTTAGGAATTACAGCAGTGATTACTTCTGTTGCAATTCAAAAGTCTACACTTTGGGTAGAAATTCCTTATATGCTTGTGGTTACAATTGTCTTAATTCTTATGGGCTTAGATGGAAGTGTGTCCCGTATGGAAGGTGTTATTTTATGGGTAATGTTTTTGATTTATCTTGCGTATTTATTCTATCTTGCCAAAAAAGGAAAAGAAGAAAATGAGGAGGTAACAGATAGTACTGTAAAATTATTAATAAGTGCCATTGTAGGTGGTGTTGTAGTTGTGTGGGGAAGTGATGTGACAGTAGATGCAGCGACTACCATTGCACAGCTTCTTGGTATGAGTGAACGTTTTATTGGTCTTACAATTGTAGCACTTGGGACTTCCCTTCCGGAGCTTGTCACCTCTGTTACAGCGGCGAAAAAGGGCAATGCAGATATTGCAATTGGAAATATCGTAGGAAGTAATATTTTTAATATTTTATTTGTAATCGGTACAGCAGCGTTAATTATTCCGGTGCCATATGCACAAGGCTTTATTATTGATGGTATTTTTGCAGTAGGTGCAGGTGTTTTATTGTGGATATCAGTATGCAGAAAATTGGAATTAAGACGTCCATGGGGTATTGTGATGTTATTGTCTTATGCAGCATATTTTGTATATCTGTTACAATAGTACAAATTGCACAAAGACAAATTTGTGCAGAGATTTGAATTATATTGATAGTAAAATAGAGTGATACGGAGGTTTCATGTTAAAAAATATTCTAAAAGGAATGCTGATTGGGATTGCAAATATCATTCCCGGGGTCAGCGGCGGTACGATGGCAGTGTCTATGGGTATTTATGATAGGCTGATAGGCTGTATTAGTAATCCTTTTCGAGATTTTAAAAATAATATACTGTTTCTCATTCCCATTGCACTGGGAATGGGAATCGCAATTATTGCAAGTGCGTTTGGGATTGACTATTTTTTTGAAACCTTTCCTTTACAGACAAATCTTTTGTTTATTGGCTTAATTATGGGAAGTGTGCCTGCTATTTATGGGAAAGTAAAATCTTATACAATGAGGATTGGCCATATTTTAGCAGCAGTACTATTTTTTTGTGTTGTAGTTGGAATGGCTGTTTTAAATGGTGCAGAAGGCAGTTCGGTACAGTTGGGAACAGATTTTATTAGTATGGTAAAGCTGTTTTTTATCGGAGTAATTGCATCTGCTACAATGGTGATTCCGGGAGTCAGTGGTTCTATGATGTTGCTTTTATTAGGGTATTATCAGCCGATTTTAGATACGATAAAAAACTTTTTTACGGCAGTATTAGGACTTGATTTTGCTGCATTGTTTGCTGCAATGTTGATTTTAATTCCATTTGGAATTGGGGTATTGGTTGGAATGATAGTGATTGCAAAAATCATAGAGTTTGTCTTCGTACGTTTTCCAACTTATGCATATTGGTCAATTATTGGCTTGCTTTTTGGTTCACCAATTGCTATCTTAATAGTAGGGACATTTCACAAGATAATGTTTGTTAGTCTAGTAACAGGTGTGGCAGCCTTACTTTGTGGATTATTTATATCAGCCAAATTGGGAGAGAAATAAAAAATACATAGGGAAGGTTTTTGTATACATCTAGAAAAAGTAGAAAGGAAAGGGTAAAATGACGATTATAATTCTTGGTATTGCATTGGTCATACTGCTTTGCGTGTTAGCAGAGAAGTTTTCTGACAAAGTTGGCATGCCTGCATTAATTTTATTTATGTTTATTGGTATGCTGTTTGGAAGTGATGGTATCTTTAAGATTGCATTTGATAATTTTGAACTGGCGAATAATATTTGTTCTATAGCATTGGTATTTATTATGTTTTATGGTGGATTTAACACAAAATGGAGTGTAGCAAAACCAGTTGCTATAAAAGCAGTTACTCTGTCTACATTGGGTGTATTGATGACAGCAGGACTTACAACTGTTATCTGTCATTTTTTGTTTGGTTTAACTCTGCCGGAGAGTTTTTTAATTGGTTCGGTATTGTCTTGTACGGACGCGGCCAGTGTCTTTGCAATTTTGCGAAAACATAAGTTGAACTTAAAAGATGGTACTGCATCTATTTTAGAAGTAGAAAGCGGAAGTAACGACCCTGTTTCCTATATGCTTACGATTATTGCAGTCAGCATGCTAGGCAAAGGAGATACCATGAATATCGGAGGGCTTATCATTCTGCAATTAGTATTTGGTATCTTAATTGGTATTATTATATCAAAAATCTCTTTATTTATTATGACAAAAACCAGACTGGTTACAGATGGATTAGATACTATTTTTATGATTGCAATGGTATTGATTTGTTATGGTGCAGCAACGGTATTAAATGGTAATGCATATTTAAGTTTATATTTATTTGGTATTATGATTGGTAATAGCCGTATCCGAAACAAACAAATGTTGATTCCGTTCTTTGATGGTGTGACTAGTTTGGCACAGATTTTAGTTTTCTTCTTAATTGGATTACTTAGTTTTCCACATCAGATGGCACAGATTATGCCGCTTGCACTTGCAATTGTAGTAGCATTGACCGTGGTTGCAAGACCAATTGCTATTTTTGCATTACTGGCACCGTTTAAGTGTAGCGTGAAACAATGTCTTTTGATTTCTTGGGCAGGACTTAGAGGAGCATCTTCTTCTGTATTTGCGATTATGGCAGTGGCAGCAGGAATCTCTATGAAGCAGGATTTGTTCCATATTGTATTTATGGTCTCGTTGTTTTCTGTTTCCCTTCAAG
Source organism: uncultured Roseburia sp. (assembly GCA_964390325.1). Taxonomy (GTDB): domain Bacteria; phylum Bacillota; class Clostridia; order Lachnospirales; family Lachnospiraceae; genus Roseburia. The sequence continues at coordinate 14,317 of CAYMHX010000034.1, forward strand.
GAACATTGCTTCCTTATGTGGCACAGAAGCTTGATATGGTAGATAACGATGCCGACGTAAGAAAAACCTTCAATGATTATCAGGAAGAAACGACATTACAGCTTTCAACCATGCATATTCCAGAGGGGCATAATTGGGCAAATCGAAAAATTAAAGAAGTAAATATGCCGACAGGTGCTTTAGCAATTATGATTAAACGTCATGGAGAAACGATTATTACAAAAGGTGATACGGTCATTCATGCAGGTGATAATGTGATTTTAAGTGTACCGCCTTACATACCTTCTGAAGATGAGCAGTTAGAAGAACGTGTAATTAGCAAAAAAGATGAATGGTGCAATAAAAAGATTGCTGAACTGGGACTGGGAGCAAATGTTTTGATTGCTATGATTATTCGTGACGGAGAAAATATTATTCCGGATGGAAAGACGGTTATTTTGGAAAAGGATGTAGTTGTGCTGTATAAATAAAAGTTA
>CAYMHX010000035.1:0-14697 GCA_964390325.1 uncultured Roseburia sp.
CAAACATCACTGGAAGATATTTAAAATACGCAAGCATTCCAAAATTAAGCAACACAACAAACCACATGATGATGCGGCGTTTCTTTACAATAACTGCTTTTTTCTTCTCTTTCTCTGCTTTTTCTAACTCTTTGTCCTTTCGTAAAGCTTGCAATTCTTCAGAAAATTGTCTTAAAACCCTCGCTCCTGCCCATGTTGAAAAACCTGTCACCAAAATATAAATAAAATTTTCCACACCTGTCCAGCAATAAAAAACTGCACTTGCAATCAATAGACAAATCCATTGCCTCTTTTTCAAAATGGTATAATAACTTACCAATACCACAGTCAAAAACACAAGAAACTGTGCAGAATAAAAATTTGTCATTTTCTTCTACCTCTATATCTCCTTCTTAATCTATCTATTCAGTACCTTCATAGTTACAATGCAAAAATTCATTTAAAATTGCTTCGCAATAGAATTTTTGCACACCCGAATCATATTCTTTTATTCAAAACAGCAAGTGTTTTAAACTGCTCCACTAAGTAATGATTTTCCTCCACGGTACGAACTGCGAGTCTGATATACTGTCTGCCGTTTCCGATTTTCCCTGTCAAATCTTTGATTAAGATATTCTTCTCCAACAATTCCTCTGCTATTTTCCTGCTGTCACAGCCCTCCGTCAGCTCACACATCACATAATTTGCCTGTGATGGAAATACTCTTACAAAAGAAAGTTCACTTAATTCCTCTATAAAAATACGTCTTGCTTCCTGCATTTTTTTCAAAGAACGCAGATAATCCTTCTTATACTTTTCTGCAATCTGCATATAAAACTCGCCAAAAGAATTGATATTCCAAATCGAAACGTCTTTCTTTAATCTTACAATTGTCTTTTTATTACTGCTTGCAAGCACTCCCAAGCGAAGCCCCGGTACACCATAAGACTTTGATATACTTTTCACAATGTATAACTGCTCGTACAGTTCTAAGATTTCTTCTGTCAAAATGCTGTTTTTTAATTCCTCATTATCCTCGGAAAAGTCCACAAAACTTTCATCAATCACCAAACAAATTTCCTGTTCTTTTGCCCAGATAATCAATTCCAACAATTCTTCTCTGCTTAAATAATTTCCCGAAGGATTATCTGGATTAATCACAACAAGCTGATTAACAGGATGTTCATTATAAAAAGAAATCAAATCCTTTGCTGTATAAGCAAAATCCTGCTTGGAACTGTCAAATGCCACGATTTCTCCTCGATATCTATGATGATATTCTTCAAAGGTCGGTGTAATAATTCCCATTTTTCCTTCAAAATTTTCAATCAAACCTTTGATTAATTCTGCTGCACCATTTCCCACCAAAATATGCTCCTGTTTTACTGAAAAATTCTTTGCAGCCAAAAGCGAATTAATCTTCATCCCTGACGGATACTGTGCTACTAACACATCAAAATTAGAACGCATTTCTTCCAACATTTTTTTCGGTGGAAAGTATGGATTCACTAAATAGCAGTAATCAAGCATCTTCGGATATCTCCAATATCCGCCAAAACGAGAAGTCAATGCCTGATAACGCTCCTCCTTAGAATTTGGAAATAACGTAGAAGCAATATCCAAATCCTGTACATCATCAATTTCATACCACACCTGTCCATTTAAACGTTTTGCACGAATTTCACTATTCTCTAATAACGCAATCAATTTAATGACAGACTCATAGTATTCATTCACACCCATTGCCTTTAAATATGCCTCTAAAAACGGAATATAGGTATTAGCAGAAAAGTTCTGGCTGAATTTATAAATATTTACGGTCTTGTAATAATGCTCTTTTTCTTCAAATTTCAAATATTTTCCAGGAATAAACTCACGAATCGAATCATCATCATCCAATTCCATACAAGTTCCATCCATCCAACTATCAAATTTATCCACCAATGCAAGTGTCGGTCTTGGGTCTTGCAGCAAACAATCAATCAATGCTTCCTCAAAAATCAAATCCGATTCTAATAATAGTGTATTTTCCGCTATCATATGCTCTTTTGCCATTAAGAGCGAATAAATATTATTGGTTTTATCGTAGATTTCATTATTGATAAATACGATAGGTGTCTTTAAATTCAACGTATGAATAAAATTCATCAAATGCTCTGCTTCGTATCCTACTACAATCACAATTTTTGTCAGATTTTTCTTATCCAAAATGCGCAAAGCCCGCTCTATCAAAGAAATTCCATTCACTTTTACCATACATTTTGCATTATTTTTTGTTAATTCCTTTAAACGTTTCCCCATTCCTGCTGCTAAAATTACTGCCTGCATTTTTCTTTCCTTCCCTTCTCTTTATTTTTTCATATTGTTAAAAATCTATCAAACAATTCCTATCTTTGATATTATAACAGCACTTTTTTGTATTTTCTCAAGTTATTTACAATTTAAGAATGGGATTGTCAGTTTCGACAACCCCACCCAATTTCTAAACGTAACTATTCAGTACCTTCATAGTTACGATGCAAAAATCTATTAAAAATCACTTCGTGATGAGATTTTTGCACTCTTGAACCACTTTCTTTTGGTTAAAACAACAAGTGTTTTAACCAGCTCTGAATAGACTTCTAAGCCTCTGTGCTTTCTACTTCTGCCGCTGCTGCTGCTGCACTTCTATCTGCACCACTAGAGGCATTATGTTTTACCACTGTTTTATCTTTCTGGAAAAATTTCTTAATTTTTCTCCAATAAACACCTACTGCTACACCACCTGCAATAAACACACCTGCTACAATCTGAATCACATAAGTTAAAGTGGCCGGGTCTACATACGCATAAACATTTACTAAATTCATCTCTCTTTTGTTCCTCCTAAACCGTTACTGTTTCATTCTAATCACACTCAAAACAGAATTTCTTATTCACCGTAAATCTGTTTCAAACGAACCTTTATGTAATTTGCCCCCACCTTCGCACTTGTGCCAAGATGGTATACATACTGCTTCACAAACGACTCAATCTTATCATAATACATATCCTGTTGTCTAATCAAATTTGATGCTGTTTCTGACACTTTGTGAATTTCATCTAAATTTAAACTGCATCCAATGCTTTCTCTCATAAAAATGTTCAAAGGTTCTACCCCAATTTTTTCATATTCAGGGTTCATAACCTTCATCGGCGTATTGATAAACAGCACTGGCTTGCGTGTTGTATAAGCATATTCGTAAGCAATACCGCTCCAGTCCGTAATCATTAAGTCAGCATTAAATACCGTATCATTGGAAGAAAAATCGGTCTGAATTTCAATATTTGGATTCGCTGCATATATCTGTTTCAAACTTTCCATCTTCTCAGGCATATGTCTGACATGCTGTGGATGTGGACGCACAATTATCTTATAATCCGTTTTCTTTAACTCGTCCAATATCTCCTCTAAACAGGATTCTACAATATTTCCATCCTGCCATGATGGAGCAATCAAAATTGACTTCTGCTCATTTTCTGTCTTTTCTTTTGAAATACTTTCTTTTGCATCATACTCACGTCTCATATCATCTAAGAGCGAATATCCCCACTGAAGCAATACCTTCTTTGGCAGATTGTATACTTCTTCTGTCTTTTCGATTTCTTCTTTCTGATGAGGACCTACGCAGAATACCGTATCAAAATGGTCCATACTTCCTGTTCTCATCGTCAAATTCAAACTATCCATGCCATGTGGAATATAGATATATTCTATATCTTTTCTCACATAACTGCGTTTAATATGATAAGTTTCCAAATCAGGCATAGTCATCACTACCATATCTGCATCCAGCTTCATCATCAAAGTAATTAACTTAATTTCACCAATATAGTAAACCCGCAGCCTGTCACTTTGTTTTTCAAATATCTTATCCTCCGGGTCACTGGTCACATAGTGAATGACAACATCCGATGTTTCCAGCAATTCTTCAATAATATTTCCAAAATATTTATAAAATCCTGACTGCTCCGAATAAAATACAATTTTCTTATTCTCGTTCTGTTTAGAAAAGAAACGCTTATAATCTGCTTTTTCCTTTTCCTTATATGGTGCCATTTTTTTCTTATAGGCTTCTTCGGCAGCTTTCTGCTCTGCCAAAAGCCGTTTACTTTCTTCTAACGCTTCATAATCGATATATTTCTTTGGATTATAGATTGCATTTAAAAGATAAATCTGTGCTGTTGAAAATAAATTACTAAAAATCCAGTATAATCCAACACCACCTGGAACTAAAAATGTAAAATAGGTAGAAAATGCAACTGTAAACAACGTAACACCCCACTGTCCCGCTGCACCCTGTTCTTTCTGCAATACATTTTCCAAATTTTGACAAACGCACATCAAAACCGTTGAAAGACAGCTAAATAACGGAATCAATAATAGAACATTCATCACTGTAATCTGAGGCATTTGTGCTAAATCCCACATCAAAAAGTGTGTATCAATCCCTGTTGCCTGTGTAATAATTGCATCAATATCAATTCCTGTTCCTGCAAACACATTCTGGAAATAGCTGATATTTTCTGCCTGCTGCATCGCCGCCATCGCCTGAAGCTGTGCACCGCTTCCAAGGTGTTCCACATTCTTTAATGCACAAGTCGCTGCTACAATTTTATCACAGACATCCGTACTAATATGCATCAAATGCTGCATTGGATTATAAATCACATTAATTAAGCCAAGCACTAATGGAATTTGTAACAGCATTGGCACAACGCCCATCATAGGACTATAATTCACCTCTTTAAACAATTCCAACTGCTCGTCTGCAATTTTATCTTTATCACCTGCATATTTATGCTTAATCCGGTTGATTTGTGGCTGAATTTGTATCATTTTAATACTATTTTTTTGTACTAAAACAGACACCGGCCACATCACAAGCTTACTAATCAGCGTAAATAAAATAATTGCCACTCCATAGTTGCCAACCAGCTTATAGCATGCCCACATGACATAGCCAAGCGGCACACCTAATAACGTATTAATAATATTCATTTGTACTCTCTATCCTCTATTTATAAAACTTTCCTGCTCTTTCATACGAACGTTTTGCAAACTCTCTTTTCGGGTCTTTTACCCACAAACAATATGGCTTTATCTTCGCCTTAAACTTCTGTAACGCAGATGGTTCTTTTACCTCTACTTTTGGAAGTTCCTTAGTTTTTAAATGCGAACCACCATATTCCTTCATCGGAAGTGACCAATTGCTGATATGAATTTCAAACAATTCAGGTCTTGCCTTATATGCCATCAATAACAACTGCTGGTCATCATCCACACAGTCCAACATCAATAACGCTTCCATCGCATTCCGAACCAACTGCCACAATGTCGGAACCAAAGACTTTGGCACACAGAAAATATTTGCCATCACACAGTCATCCTGCATCTGTAAACTATCCATTCCACTGAGTTTATTTGGGTCACTTAAACAAAACAACTGAATTTTTTCAGAAAAATCATAAGACCATGTAAAATCAAAATCATTGCTATCAATAAAATTGCGCCCGCCATGGTCGAAACCAAAATCCACCCACGCCACAGAATCGCTTAAAAGTCCTCTTTCCAACGCATCATTCATAAACCATGTCTTCATCATCCATAAATAATCGTATCTTGGATTATTAGAAAACGCATTCATCACATAGCGGAAATTTAAAAAAGACTCTTTTGTAGAAGTTTCAATCATACGCTTTAACAAACCGCCTTCTTTTTCAAACAGTTCTTCGTTTTTCATTTCCACTACGACCGTCTTGTCTAATAAGCCATATTTTGCACGAATTTCTTTCACTCTTTTCCCACTTTCCGGGTCTGTATAAACAATCAGCTTATTTCTGATTTTTGCCCAGTAAGAAAACTCCTCAAAATAACGTTCCTTGGTTCTGCTTAACTCTTTATTTGCGTCCTGACCTCTCCCGATGTCAAAAAAGTCTGTTACAATTGTAAATTCTCCCATTTTCATTTCCTTTCTTACTTTAAACATATACAACAGTTCAGCCACATAAACTCGATTTGGCTTTTATAAAACAGTTAAATTATTTCATTATATCCTTATTAAAATTCACTACTTTCTTCCTTTACGGGTTCTCTCGTCATCCCATACTTATCCGATACACCCACAATATCAACTAACGTGCCATCTATCTCATTATACACATAAATATTCATTCCATTTTTCACAATTTTTTCAAATGGCTCTCCAATATTAACTGCAAAAGAATCGGTTTCTTCTTGATACTTAATTACAACTGACTTCTTTTGATATTCCTCGTAATAACGTGCATCTCCCTTTTTCATCGTAGTGGCAAGCTCGCCTTCGCAGAAAACAAACACATCCTGTTCCTGTATCAGTTCATCTGACACGCCAAGTTCCTTTAATCTCTGCTCTGCTGCCAAATAACTGTTCTTGTCACCGTCTAATGTAATTACACATAAATTATCCAGTGTCTTTAAACTATTAAAATAATCATCAACATTTATTTCTTCGTTCTTTTTCAAGCTATTTTCCTGTACCAAACGTTTCAAATACGATGCATCTTCTTCCCAAAGCAGATAATTTTCATCCCCTCTCCTATCCGGAAGTGCAACGGCACTCTTTAAATATTCTCCCAAATATCTTGTAACCTTATCCGCACCATAGATATTCAAATGCCCTGTATTCCAGACATCTGTCGCATAATTAATACCTGCCAAGTTTTCTTCTGTTGTAAAATTAAAAAATGTAACATCTTTTTCTTCTACGAACTTTTCTATTGCATTATAAATCATCTGGTCACTGGTTTTTAGCATATAAGGTGCAACATAGAATACCAATTCCACTTCATGCTCTTTTGCCAATGCAATCATCTGCTCCAAATAAAAAACAACGCTCTCCTCTAACTCTGCAATCCCCTTTTCTCTGCTTGCCTCCGGCATTTCATATACATTATTCACAAACGATGGACGAAAACCTCTCTGAAAATAATGATAATCATTGTAATCCGTTTCCTCTAACTCTGCATAACGTGTATGTGTAATCGGCCATTGCAGTGCCAAATCCGTCACATCGCCTGCTATTCCATCCGTAAGAGAATCTATATATTCAATATTTTTATAATAATTCTCCCCAGGTTTTAAGGCAAGTGCATTCCGATAGACATCCCCTTGACTCATTTTATATTCAATCGCCGTACAAAGCTCCACAAGCATTACCTTCGGAGTCTGATACTCCAAGGACTCCTTCATAAAATAGTAAGTCGTTCCTATCTGCTGCGCTCCTGCTGAAAAATTATAACTTGCAATTCCATACTCCTCATAAAGCAGGGCATTATTTATCGTACAAAAACAATGACTGTTCCCAAAAGACAGCACATCTATTGTATTTTCTTCATTTTCATAAAAATGTTTTCCATTATAAAGATTAATATCAGCAGATGTCTTCCACAACAATACATCTGAAAAATAACAAAATCCCAATGCTAAAAGTAATGTAAAAACTATCACCTTTAACAGACCTTTTCCTACCTTTACCATCTTCAAATATTCTTTCCCTTATCTTTAATCTATCCTATTTTTCTATATTCACTCATTTATAGTTTAAAATTGAAAATAGATAAACTGTGCTGTATCAAAATTAATTCCATACATTCCATAAATCAAATTTGCAAAAATCAAACCATACGCAGCCGCCCATTGAAACCAAAGTGTCTGTTTCTCAAGCCACCTAGAAAGTGTAATCCTTTTTTTATAACGCAGTACACCAACAGCAAATAAAATCAATACCGACAGCCACAAAATATGCATTTCTGTATAATTTAATCCCAATTCATACAAAGAGCCATCAGAAAGTACCCACGGATTAAAATAGGTAAACATTCTCCGCAGATAATCTCCGGCTGCCTTCATTGACTCCGAACGAAATACCGTTACACAAAGTACAAACAAAAAATCCGTCCTTAATACCTGTCCCAATTTATAACTAAAAGACTCCGTCTTCACTTTTAATTTTTCATTGATATATTTTACAGGTTTTGCCAGCATATCCTCTGCAATCTGCAATAACCCATTCATTCCTCCCCAAGCTACATACGGCCAGTTTGCACCATGCCAGATACCGCTTATCAAAAAAGTAACCATCAAATTAAAATAATGTCTTGGCTTAGAACATCTGCTTCCTCCCAACGGAATGTATACATAATCCTTAAACCATGTACTGAGGGAAATATGCCATCTGCTCCAAAGTTCCTTGATACTTCTTGAGAAAAATGGCGTTTCAAAGTTCTCCATTAAGGTAAAGCCCATCACCTCTGCTGCACCAATCGCAACCGTACTATAACCATTAAAGTCACAATACACCTGTAATGCAAATCCACAGCCACCCAAAAACAGCTCAAACATTCCATAATTGTAATAATTTGCAAACACATGGTCAACTAAAATTGCTACCCTGTCTGCGATTACCATTTTTATAAACAATCCCCATAGCATTGTCATAAGTCCCCTCTTGACACCGCCTATGGTCACCATATTCCGCTTGGTTGACTCCACAACCTGACTCAACAAATTAGCCGAACGTTCTATTGGTCCTGCTACCAACTGTGGAAAGAATGAAACAAATAATGCATACTTTAACAAGTTCTTCTCCGGCAAAATCTTGCCTCGGTACACATCAATTGTATATCCTAATGCTTGAAACGTATAAAAAGAAATCCCAACCGGAAGCAATAAATCTACCGATGGTACTTTCATACTAAGACCAAGCATTGCCGCACCAGCCTCTAAAGACTCAAATGCAAAATTCCAATACTTAAATACAAATAAAATTGCCAAGTTTATCACCAAACACAAAGTCAAAAACAACTTCTTTAGCCCGTTTTTTTCCTTACACTTTGCAAGCAATAAACTACAAAACCATGTGACAATTGTAGAAAATCCTATCAACAATGCATATTCTGCATTCCAACTCATATAAAAATAATAACTGGTTGCCAACAACCAAAGATACCTTAACTTTACAGGTATGATGACATACGTCAATACTACAATTGGAAAGAAAATCAAAAAATCCAACGAATTAAATAACATCTTTTTCTCCACCTATATCAATATTACAATTTTACTACGATATAATCTTGCTTCTCCTCAATATATCCCACATTTGGATACTGCTCATCTTCTTCATATAATTCCGTATAACTTTCCATCAACGGATTCATATCATACAACTCCCTATCCAAAGGATAATATTCTTCAAAAACCTCTCTACATAACTCCTGCTCTGCCCATAAAAATTCATATCCCAAATATTCAAAAAACTGTCGAATCGGTACATTATACCCATAGTGCATTGCAAATGCCTTCACACTCCACTGAATAATAGAATTTCGATTTTGTGAATATCCATACGCCTCTGTCATTTCTTCCGGCAGTTCAAAATCTCCTACAACTACAATCGGTTTCTTTTCAATGTCATATCCTCCATTTTGCAAATCATTTGCAATTTCTTCTAAAACAGACATTTCATACTCTGTTTTCTTATAATCTAAGACAAACCAACGATTCAAGTCCAAAACAGACAAAAATAAACAACTAAATACAGCCGTCAAACCAATCACCTTAAAAATTTTTGTCTGCTTCAATACCCATTTTAAAATTCCCATCAAAATGACACCTATAAAAACAGAAAAAATCTGACAAGCCCGATAAGTCACAGCACTTCCCTGTACAAAAGACAGGATGAACATTGAAACATAAAAACCAATTCCTATTACTAAGGGAAGTATTTTTTTCTCCTTTACCGCATTCCAAATCAGATGCCCCAAAAAAACAAGCGAAGCCATTACAAACAGGGTAATCGGCAAATATGTTGTTCCCGCTGCAAAAAAATTCTCCCAAACTTCCTCAAAAACCACAGAGAGATTTTCCCATATTTTTCCCATTCCACCTTTCAATAACCAGCTTAAACTCGCACTGCGATAAAAGGAATACGGCATAATCCCAAAGACCTTCATAATCACGGTACGAATAAGCCGTCTAAAAATCATCGCATACACCAAATATCTGGCTGTAAATACCAGTGTTCCAATGATATGTTTCAAGGAAAAAACCGTTTCTTCCTTCTTATCCATCATATCTATGTAAATAAGCAATAATACTCCTGATAAGTACAAATTTGCTGCCGATTCATAAAAACTTACAGCAATCGTCAACGCTCCAATCAATCCTATCCGAACAGCAATGTTTTCCTTACAACTTATGCCCTTTTGGGCAGCCTTTCTCACATCATTTTGCCTTGTCAATAAGTAATAACTTCCAAACAAAGCCAATCCTGTCAGCAGATATACAAATCCTAATCCGTTCTGTAAATAAAAGACAAACACCTCTGATATCATAGAATAGTCCAAAAATAAGACTGAAAAAACAATATAGCACCAAATCGACACTTTCTGCCTTAACACCATCCGAAGCAGACCACACCAAACCACTGCCGAAATCATCAAAATCAATAGCGTAATAAAATCACAAAAAAATGGCTGATACTCCGAAGCAATCGGTATCATCTTGTTAATCAAATAAAATGGCCATCTCCCGATTGCAACTCCCAGCCCTTTTTCAAAATAAAGCCCGATACTAATGTCATCTATTCCACATGTTCCATGCGTTAGCTGGTAAGTATAGCCTGCTATTGCTGCAATTACCAGTGAAATTAGATACATTTTATTTTTTACAAAATAACTTATTTGTTCTCTTAATTCTTTAATCAAATGTTTCTCCTTTTTCTGTCCACGCTCTCATCTGCCAATCAGCAAATTCAAAAAATTGCACAAATTTGTCTTTTGTACAAAAAAACTTACAAAATAAACCTATTCATTGTCTTTTCTATACGGACAAAATCTTTTGTTCAAAACAGCAAGTGTTTTGAACTGCACTGAATAGTTACATTCTATCATAGAATAAACAGATTTTCAATTTCCTACATCGTCTTCTTTATCCAGTGATAAAATGCTCTTAAAATCGCAAATATCACATACATAACAATAAAACCAACCACACCAAATACAATATCTGCGAAATCCATTGTTCCTGTTCCAGTGACCTTTTGTCCAATTTCAATGGCAAACGTAATCACAATAATCAATGTAAACACATAAATCCAAGCAATTGTCATAATATGATTCTTTTTTGCAAGCCACTTAAAAATCGGATAAACAACAAAAATACAGCCCATTCCTAAAAAACCAATAATTAAAAAATGCAGTTCTTTATCCGAAAAACGGCTCTCAAATTTATCATTGATTCTTAAAAACAGAGAATGAAATTTGGAAATCCATTCTACAATCTTATATAAAAATGTCTTCATATCTAATCCTCCAATAAAAATAATATACCATAAAACACCACTGTTTTTATATACTTTTATTAATCCATGCTCTGAATAGGTTACTTATTAATAAGATTAACTTCTTCATATTGTAATAAAAAAATAAAGTAGACATATCCTTTTATACCTTAACTGATTAAGGTATGAAAAATAACATCTACTTTATTTTATCATGTTCTAACTTTTCTGTCTTTTAATTTTCTTTTAACTTTTTAATCATTAATCCCAATCCAACTTCTGTCCGCAATATCCACAATAATCTTTATCAATCCCTTTCTTACAAGACGGACAATAACATCCTTCTCCTGTTCCAAAGGGTTGGACCACTTTTCTTGGAATCTGTTTTTCAAGTGCAACTATCATCTGCTCTTGTCCTATCCAGCTTCCATCATACTCAATTCTCAATTTACTCCCAACCTTCATATTCCGCACCTCCTGCATTCTAATTTAATATATGCAGTATTGCTAAGAAATATGAATGGTTACTATTTATTATCCTTTTACTCTGCCATTTTCTACATAAAAAACAGCACCATCATACTTTACATAACCAGTATGATTATCGGCTAATACACCATTCTCTACATAAAACCAAGCACCATCATATTCAGCTAATCCTGTATACTGGGTCTGCACCTGACCTTCTGCCAAATAATACCAATCCTGTGTATCTAAATCCTGTGCAAGTCCATTCACTTCTCTCATAATTCTGCCTATTCCTATATAAAACAGACCTCCATCATAAGAAACATAACCGGATAACTCTGTGTCAAGCTTTCCTTCATCTACATAAAACCATTCTCCATCATACTCGGCAAGTCCTGTATACTGGGTCTGCGCCTGACCATTTGCCAAATAATACCAATCACTTATCTGAATCGGGTCTTGCACCAGACCATTCATTTCTACTGCTACTTTTCCATGAGCAACTAAAAATTTACTTCCTTCAAAGTTCACATAACCGTATTTTTCCGTATTCCATGCACCATCTTCATAATACTTCCAAATACCGCCTTCATTTTTTAAACCTGTATATTTCTTTTCTATATTCTGTTTTGTATCTTCCACATAAGATTTTTCTGCCATTGGATAAGCCGCACAAAATTCTCTTGTCTGGTAAACTTCTTCTCTTTCATGTCCCGAAAAATCTGCTTCATTTTTTAAAAACCAATTCCATGTAGTCGTTTCATATTCGCCATCCCATGTGCTGTCTAAATTATAATACTCCTCATTCAGCTCCACAATATTCCACGCATGAAGCACATCATTTCCAATACCGCCAATTACTCTTGCCGAAATATCCGCCTCTATACAAAACCGATAAAATAATACTGCATATCCCTGACATACGGCAGTTCCATTACAAAGTGCCGAATAAGGTGTATATTTTAACTCTCCTGTAATAGAATCGTAATCATAATCTACATTATCACAAACATACTGATAAATCGTTTTTATTTTTTCATAATCCGATTTTTTATCAAGTTCCATCTCCTCCATTGCCAAATGAACTGCATTTGTCAATGCCCTTTCTTGTTCTAAATCTGTATAATATGTAAGATAATAGGTCAACTGCACATATTCACTTGTCTGTGAAATCTTTCCTTTCCGAGACTTCCAGCCAAAAGCAAGCGAATCTCCTTCCTGTCCGTTTCCATCCTCCGTATGTGCAATCGCTCTATCAAAAACATAATTAAAAGTGTCCGCACGATATGCGTTTGGATCTAACAAACAAATAATGGTATTTTTTCTTTGTACCATTTGACTTTTCAAATAGTCAATCACACCTTTTTCTGTGGCATAAATCTCACCTTCTTCAAGCAGCATAATTCCACTATTTTCTATTTCTGCCAACTCTGCTGCCTCTGTATCAGTATCCAATACTTCTTCATACAAAGGATTTAATACCAGATTTGTACCATCCACTTCTTCCGCTGACACCTGATATCTGTCTGTTGAAATAAGTCCCACCATTAAAACCAACAGCATACAAACGGCAACAAAACTTTTTTTCCTCATTTTTTTCATAAATACCTCACTTTTCTACTGCAAATCATTACAAATTATAAGTTTTTAAATTGTATTAATTTTCAAAGCAATTGATACAATTCTTTTTTAGCCCAATTTTTGTAAGCATTTTTTAATCAAAATACTAAATGGTTTATACACAATCTTATAAGAAAGCATTGCCATAACATAAGTTACAATCACACAAACTACAAAACTGATATGAAAGTTTGCAAAATTCACCACTCTGTCTTTGAAAAAATACTGCATCACACACTGTTGTACAATAAATCCATATAAATACATTCCATAAGCATATTCCCCCTGCACAATTGGAAGTATTAATTTTTGCTCCTTAGAAAGCATCAAAGAAACCGCCAAATATGACAGTACAAACAGACAAATAATTTCACTTGCTGCGGAATTATTTAATACTGTTCCTCCTGCAAACACCAAAAACAGTGCTGCCGCTGCCTGTACATTCGCATAACGCTCCCAATGATAAAGATAAGCCATTCCACCAATAAAAAAGTATGGTATTACATTCAATGCCTGAATCCAATCCGTTCCATGCCAAACAAGTGTAAGCGTAGGAAAATATGCAATTCTCACTAAAAATGCTGCGGTGATTGCTACCGTCACCAAAGCATAAATCCTTCTTCTTGCATTTTCATTTTTAGTAATCAAAAAAACTGCCAAAATCATCAGATATAAGGCTACTTCCACAGGCATCGTCCAAAGCGAACCATTTGTAACCCCGCTGTAAATATTTCCACCAAACACTCCTGGAAGATAAAAAATTGGAAACAGCCTCAAGTTATAAGAAATATATTGCTTAATGACAGGCATATTTGCCCAATATTCCGCCTGACTCAGTGTCGTTACCAAAGGTCCCACTACAAATGCTGCAAATAATACGCAGACTATATACTCCGGATATAATCTTCCCAACCGTTTTATTCCATATGTAAGTGCAGCTTTTCCCCTGCTTCCTTTTGTTCTCCACAAACTCTTTGTAATCAAATATCCGCTGATTAAAAAAATCAACTTTACGCCAATCGCATGAATTAAACACCCAAATATTGTTATCATCGGCTGACCTAAAATAGCACTATGATGTCCGTACATTACAAACAATGCACCTATCAGATGTAAGGTACTCATATTGTTGACTCTATTTTGTCCTACTGTTTTTTCCATACTCCTCCTAAAATTCATTGATAATTTTTTAGCATACTTTTTAAATCATTTTTCACATTCTGCTTACGAAAGTTTTATACAATTTATTTTAACCGAAATTCCACTATAAATCAAGAAATGCAGCAAA
>CAYMHX010000036.1:0-14557 GCA_964390325.1 uncultured Roseburia sp.
CCCCCGGAGGGTCTATATATGAGGCGAAGTTTTTAATCGCCGAATATATAGTACATCGTCCATTAAATAACTATCCTATTTACTTGTCTATTTTCCCGATAGCACATATCAAAAAGCCTCGACGTAGCCCGCTACGCCTACGTTTTTTGATATACACTCTCAGAAAAATATCCTGCGTGAATATGGCAGTTATTTAATTTACGATGTATTAGCATCATGATACAACGCAGACTTAGATATATAAAATAATGGTAACTATTCAGAACCAAGCTCGAGAACACTTCGTGGTCTCTCGCTGTTGGCTTCTCGCCAAAGAAATTTTCAAAAAAGTATTCATTTCAGCAAGCTGAATGTCTGCTTTTTGTGAAAATTGCCTTGGCTCTGAATAGTTACAAATAATGAAAGAAAGGGTATTTATATATAAATGAGACAGGAAGAACAAATCATTCGTACCGAATATTCGGAACTGATGCAGAAATCTTATATTGATTATGCAATGAGTGTTATTATTTCTCGTGCATTACCAGATGTAAGAGATGGACTAAAACCGGTACAAAGACGTACGCTATATGATATGTATGAGCTAGGAATCCGTTATGACAAGCCTTATCGAAAATGTGCGCGTATCGTAGGTGACACGATGGGTAAATATCACCCACATGGTGACAGTTCAATTTATGAAGCACTTGTAGTCATGGCACAGGAATTTAAAAAAGAACTTCCATTAGTAGATGGGCATGGTAATTTTGGTTCCATTGAAGGTGATGGAGCTGCAGCAATGCGATATACCGAAGCCAGATTACAAAAAATTACACAGGAAGCATTTTTATCTGATTTAGATAAGGATGTGGTAGATTTTGTGCCAAACTTTGATGAAACAGAAAAAGAGCCTGCAGTATTGCCTGTAAAGATACCAAATCTTTTGGTAAACGGTTCGGAGGGAATTGCCGTAGGTATGGTAACAAGCACTCCGCCTCATAATTTAGGAGAAGTCATTGATGGGGTAATTGCCTATATTAAAAATCCTGACATCAATACTGAACAAATGATGCAGTATATCAAAGGTCCGGATTTTCCGACAGGTGGTATTATTGCCAATAAAGATGAATTAAAGACGATTTATGCAACAGGACAGGGAAAGATTAAAGTTCGAGGCAAGGTGGAAGTGGAAAAGGTAAAAGGCGGTAAAGAAAAAATCGTCATCACAGAAATTCCATATACCATGATTGGTGCAAACATCGGAAAATTTTTAAATGATGTATATAGTCTGGTAGAAAGTAAAAAAACAACAGATATCGTTGATATTACAAACCAATCTTCCAAAGAAGGAATCCGCATTGTTATTGAGCTTCGCAAGGGTGCAGATTCGCAAAAACTTATCAATCTTTTATATAAAAAGACGAAATTAGAAGATACCTTTGGTGTGAATATGTTAGCGGTCGCAGAGGGCAGACCGGAAACCTTAGGACTTGTACCGATTATCCGTCATCATGTCAATTTCCAGTATGAATTGGCAACGAGAAAATATACAACTCTTTTAAAGAAAGAACAGGATAAAAAAGAAATACAGGAAGGCTTAATCAAGGCTTGTGATGTCATTGACCTGATTATTGAAATCTTGCGGGGCAGTGCAAATGTACGCGATGCAAGAGCGTGTTTACAGGATGGTATCACAGAAAAAATCAACTTTAAAACGGCTGCTTCTAAAAAAGCCGCTGCAAAGCTTCGTTTTACGGAACGTCAGACAAGTGCGATATTAGAAATGCGTTTACAAAAATTAATTGGATTAGAATTGGAAGCATTACAAAAAGACCACGAAGAAACCTTAAAAAATATTGACTTATATGAAGATATTTTGGGAAGCCGTACTTCAATGGCAAAAGTAATTATCAAAGAGTTAAAACGCTATAAAAAAGAATATGCAAGAGAACGAAGAACAGAGATTGCAAATTTAGAAGCTGTTGTTGTAGAGGAAAAGAAGATAGAAGAAATGGATGTTGTCTTTTTAATGGACCGTTTTGGTTATGCAAAGACGATTGATAAAAATATTTATGAACGAAATAAGGAAACTGTCGATACGGAAAACCGCCGTGTCTTTGTCTGTAAAAATACGGATAAAATTTGTATTTTTACAAATAAGGGACAGATGCATTTATTAAAGGTGCTTGATTTACCGTATGGAAAGCTTAGAGATAAGGGAACACCGATTGATAATGTGAGCAATTATAACAGCAGTGAAGAAGATGTGGTTTATTTGTGTAATTTAGAAGTCATTAAAAGCAAAAAATTAGTATTTGCTACAAAGTCTTCTATGTTAAAGGTAGTAGCAGGTACGGAGTTTGATGTAGCAAAACGTACTACTGTTGCAACGAAACTAAAAGAAGAAGACGAACTGTTGTTCGTATCGATTATTGATGGGGAGGAAACTATTATTATGCGTTCGGGCAGAGATTTGTTTTTACGAATTGAAGTTTCCGAGATTTCAGAACAGAAAAAAGCTGCTACAGGTGTGCATGGAATGAAGTTAGAGGGAAGTGATAGTTTGACAGATGTTTATTTACTCCCGAAAGGAGAAAGTAGAGAGGTAGAAGTCAGAGGAAAAAAATATGAATTAAATCGAATTCATATTGGAACAAGAGATACAAAGGGAACGAAGAAGTAAAGATTATGAAAAAGATTGTAATTACAGCTAGTGTGATTTTGAGTATTATTATTTTTGGAATTATATTAATTCAAGTAAAAGAACGAGAGACAAATGTTACAAAGGAAGAAACACTGGTAGGGATTGTATTCAATGGCAGTAAGACAGATGAAAGTTGGAATCAATCACATTATGAAGGAATGGAGATGATAGCAGAGGAATTAAATCTGTCTGTAAAATATCGGGAATATATTTCAGAAGACGAAACATGCTTGCCTGTCATAGAGGAGTTAATCGAAGAAGGTGCAAAAATAATTATAGGAAGCTCCTTTGGATATGGACCATATGTAGAGCAATTAGCAGAAAAGTACCCTGAAATTTATTTTTTTCATGCAACAGGTGTTGGATATTTGGATAATATGTCTACTTTCTTTGGAAGAATCTATCAAGCAAGATATTTAAGTGGTATTGTGGCAGGAATGCAGACGGAAACAAACCAAATTGGTTATGTGGCAGCATTTCCATTAGATGAAGTAAATCGTGGAATCAATGCATTTACTTTAGGAGTTAGAAGTGTGAATCCAAATGCAAATGTTTATATAGCATGGACAAATTCGTGGGGAGATGATGAGGCAGGTGCAAGGGCAACAGAAAAGCTTTTATCTGAACATGATATAGATGTATTAACACTGCATACTAATACGAATATTCCTTTACAGATTGCTGAGGAAAGAGGAATTTGGTGTATTGGTTATAATGTGGATAATCATGAAAAATATCCCAATTCTTATTTGACAGCATCTGTTTGGCAATGGGAAAATTTTTATAAGTCCAATATTTTGGAATGTCTGCAGGGAAAATTTAGGGGACAGCATTATTGGTTAGATACTGATACAGGAGTCATAGCATTAGCTCCTTTGACGAAAAATATAAAAAGTGGAATTGAAGAAGTAGTACAAGAAAAAAGAACCAGGATTCGAAATGGTGAATGGGACGTTTTTTTTGGTCCGATAAAGGATAGAGACGGGAATATAAGAGTGGCAGAAGGTGAGAGTATGACGGATTATAGTATGCTCAACGAATTTGACTGGTATGTAGAAGGAGTAATTACAGATGAGAGTGAGTAAATTAAGTGGTATTTTATTGGTGTTAGGCTCGGTGGTTCTATGTATATTACTTGTAATTTTGCTGACATTTGGCGATTCTAAAAAAGAAAATGCAGAAATTGTCGGATTTATTATGTCAGGGAGCAAAGAGGAAGCAGGCTGGAATGGAGTGCATTATGAAGGAATTTTGACAGCTTGTGAGAGTCTTGGGGTAGAATTGATTGTAAAAGAAAATGTAGAAGAATTTTCGGGTAAATGTGAAGAAGCAATTCATGAGCTGGCAGAAGAAGGGGCAGGTATGATTATTCTTTCCAGTTATGGATATTCCGAAGAAGTGTTAGAGGTAATAAAATCATATCCGGAGATTGTATTTTATTCTAATTCTTCAGAATATCATGACGAAAATCTAACAGCTTATTTTGTACGGATGTATCAGGTAAGATATTTATCGGGAATTATTGCAGGAAATGAGTCAAAAAGTGGTAAAATCGGATATGTAGCAGCCATGCCGAATAACGAAGTAAACCGTGGAATTAGTGCATTTACATTAGGAGTACGGCGTGTCAATCCAAATGCAGAGGTTTATGTAAAATGGACAGGAAGCTGGGATAATAAGGAAAACGAAATGAAAGCAGTAGAAACATTAATAAATGAGATTGGAGTAGATATATTGACCTATCATCAAAATCAAGTTTATGTGGCAGAGGAAGCAGAAAAAGCAGGAGTAGACTATATTGCATATCATATGAAACCAGAAGAAGCAACGGAACATCATCTGACATCTTTGCTTTGTAATTGGGACATATTATATGAAGAATTGGTGCGTACTTATCTGCAAGGGAAAGCAAATTCGGTGGAGAATTTTTGGAAAGGAATTGCTGACGGAGTGGTAGAGTTAGCGCCTTATTCGGACTATGTATCAAAAGAGACGATTGCGTTGGTAGAAACAGCAAAAGAGGAACTTTTAATCAGTCCGGGCGTATTTACAGGAGAGATTTATGATACAAAAGGGAACAAACGTTGTGAAAATAATGAGCTTATCAGTGATGAGATGTTGTTAGAGCATTTTGACTGGTTCGCAGAAGGTGTAGTGATATATGGGAAAGAATCATCGCAAAAATAGAGGATTTTTGTTAATAGGTGTATTTGTATTTATTTTTTTACTGGTTATCATATTGATGCAGTATCGTATGCATGATTTATTAAAAAGGCATATCGAAGAACAGGTTGCGATACAGGGAAGTACGCTTTCGAGAGTAGTAGGTGGCAAGTTTCAAAGTGAATTAGATGAGTTGGAAGCAATTGCACTTTTTATTGAAAATTCGGAAAATGATTCGCATATTTGGAAGATGCAGGCAGAGAAAGAACGGACAGATATGGGATTGATACAACTCGATGGTACGACCCAGTGGGGAACCGTAATGGATTTTACAGAGTATAAAGAAATCAGAAATTCTTTTCGTGGAAATCGGTGTGTCTCTTATAGCGAGGAAAACGGCTTGCTTTTTACTGTACCTGTGTATCATGAAAATAATGTAAAATATGTTTTATACAAACACTATCCAAATGAGCTTGTAGAAGAAAAATTTGCAATGTCATGTTACAATGGTGAAGGTTATGTGATGATAGCAGACAGTGAAAGACAGGAAGTAGTATCTTGTCAGCTTTATGAAGGATATGATTTGCTGCATGATGAAGAATGGCAGAAATCTTTAGAACAAATTTATGAAAAACTAAGTATAACAACGGCAGCAGCAGCCTATGGTGGAAGTTGGGGAAATGGATATTATATGTTCATTTCTGAAATAGATGAAACAAATATGTATTTGATTGGAATAGTATCAGAAAATGTTGTTTCAGAAAATGTGAAATATTTAACAACATTAGTTGTATGGGTATTAGGACTTTTATTGGTTTTGTTTATCATTGGAACAATTTATTTGCTGAGTGCAGAAGAAAAAGCTAAGGAAAGTGAAAAACTCCGTGAGGCAAAGACTATTGCAGAGAGGGCAAATGAGGCAAAAAGTAATTTTCTTGCAAATATGTCGCATGAAATCCGTACACCGATTAATGCCGTCATTGGTATGAATGAAATGATTTTAAGAGAATCCACAGAAAAAAATATTCATGAATATGCACAGAATATCAAACAGGCAAGTCATGCATTATTGCATTTAATTAATGATATTTTAGATTTTTCTAAAATCGAATCAGGAAAAATGGAACTTGTGGAAACAGATTACGAACTTGGGAAAATGCTGAAAAATGTAATTAATATGATTGAGATAAAAAGCAATCAAAAAAACTTAGCATTTGAAATAGCAGTAGATGAGAATCTTCCGGAAAAGGTATATGGTGATGAAGCGCGTGTGCAGCAGGTTATTATTAATATTTTAAATAATGCAGTAAAATATACGAAAGAGGGACGAGTTGTTTTCCATGTATATGGAAATGAAGCAGAAGATGGAACATTTATGTTTTATGCACAGGTAGAAGACACAGGAATCGGCATTCGAGAAGAAGACCAGAAAAAACTCTTTGATAAGTTTGAACGTTTTGATATGGAAAATAATCGAAATATTGAAGGAACAGGGTTGGGACTGGCAATTACATATCGTTTGGTGAAACAAATGCATGGAGAAATTAGTGTGGAAAGTGTATATGGAGAAGGCTCAACCTTTACTGTCTGCCTGCCACAGAAAATTGTTTCTGATAAGCCGCTTGGCAATATTTCTATTATTCGCAAAGAACATAAAAAAGAAGTATATGAAGAAAGCTTTTTAGCATCGGATGCAAAGGTTTTGGTTGTAGATGATAATGAGATGAATCTTTTAGTGGTAAAAAACCTTTTGAAAAAGACTTTGGTACAAATAACAAGCTGTATCAGTGGTATAGAATGCTTAAAGAAGTTAAAAGAAGAAGAGTATGATGTAATTTTACTCGACCATATGATGCCGGAAATGGATGGAATCCAGACTTTAGAAAAGATTCGAGAACTGGAGAAAAAAGAAAAAAGAAATCCGACACCTGTCATTGCTTTAACAGCAAATGCATTAAGTGATGCAAAAGAAAAATATTTAGAAGCAGGTTTTGATAATTATTTGAGTAAACCAATTGAAGGAAAACTGTTAGAGGAAATGTTAAAAGAATATATGCCATTTGAAAAAATGCAGATGATGGCAGGTGATGAATTGGTATATCTGACCGAATTTCTGTTATTTCCGGATGATGAAGAAGAAACAAAAAAATCTGAAAAAAATGAAAATTTCTGTTTACTTGATACCGAATTAGGATTAAAATATAGTATGAATAGCGAAGAAATGTATGTGGAATTTTTACAGATATATTGTGACTTAAAAGAAGAAAAACAGACAACATTAAAAGAAGCTATGGAAACAGAAGATTGGAAGAATTATGTGATTGCTGTACATTCTTTAAAGTCAACTTCGCTTAGTATTGGAGGAAAGACGGTTTCTGAATTGGCTGCAAAGTTAGAAAAAGCAGGGAAAGATGGTGATATTTCTTATATCTTAGAAAATCATGAGGAAGCTATGGAATTATATAATAAAACTGCTGAGGAAGCAGCATTATATTTAGAAAAGGCAGCATATGGAAGTGTAGAATAGAATGCAAAAAGAGATTATTGTAGTGGATGATGACAGAATGAATCAGCGTATAGCAGAACTCATTCTGAAGAAAAATGGTTATGTGATAAAAACAGCGAGTTCCGGAAACGCATGTTTTGCGTTGTTGGAACAAGGAATACCGGATATGATTCTTTTAGATATTGAAATGCCTGAGATGGATGGCTTTGAAGTAATGAAATATTTAAAGCAAAATTCTGTATGGAATCGGATTCCTGTTATTTTTTTAACAGCAGATAGAAGTGAAGAAACAGAAGAAAAATGTTTTAAAATGGGAGCTGTGGATTTTATTGGTAAACCATTTATTCCTGCTATTATGATACAGAGAATCAAGCGTACCTTAGAATTAGAGGCATATCGGAGAAGTTTGGAAGATATGGTGGAAACTCAGCTTCAGAGAATTTCTCAGTTACAGCATGAGATTATTATTACTATGGCAAATTTGATTGAAAGCCGTGATGGTACAACAGGAGGACATATCAAAAGAACCAGTGCATATACCGAGTTTTTTATAGAAAAAATCAAAGAAACAGGAAAGTATAAACAGGTACATGACAATCAGTTTGTAAGATACCTGCGAAAAGCTGCACCAATGCATGATATTGGAAAGATTACAGTATCTGATGTGATTTTGCAAAAACCATCTTCACTTACCAAAGAAGAATATGAAATTATGAAAAACCATGCGGCAGCAGGAGGAAAGATTATCGAAGAAAATATGGGACGTATTGTAGATAAGGATTTCGTAGAAGTTGCAAGGGATATGGCAATGTACCATCACGAAAAATGGAATGGTACAGGCTATCCAAAAGGGTTAAAGGGAGAAGAAATTCCTCTTTGTGCCAGAATTATTGCCATACCTGATGTATTTGATGCCTTAGTATCAAAACGCCAATATAAAGAAGGAATGTCCGTAGATGATGCACTTGCGATTATGGAAAAAGACAGAGGAACTGCGTTTGAAGCAGAACTTTTGGACATCTTTTTGGAAGCAAGAGAGGAATTGAAGGAATTGACGAAAAAATTAAATGAACTGTAAAAATAAAAAGCTGATTTGGAAGTGCTTTATCATTTCTTAATTAGTTTTTTTGTTTATTTCTGTTGTAATTTTTGAAGAAAGAATGATAAAAAGTTTTAAGCAGAATGAAAACGAGGTTAGAGGGAATGACTTATAAAGAAGCAAAATTATATATAGAAGAAATCAGTAAAACAGGAAGTATTTTAGGGTTAGAAAGTATTAAGAATCTAATGCAGGAATTGGGAAATGTACAAGAAAGATTGCGTGTGATTCATATCGGTGGTACGAATGGAAAGGGTTCAACCGGAGCATTTATTGAAGCTGTTTGTATGGAAGCAGGGTTTCAAGTGGGAAGATATACTTCGCCTGCTGTGTTTGAGCCATTTGAGGTATGGAGAATTAATCGAGAAAATATTTCCCTAGAAGATTATCTTTTTTGCTTAGAGGAAGTAAAGAGGGCGTGTGAAAGAATGCTTTCGAAAGGAATGCTGCAGCCGACTGTTTTTGAGGTAGAAACAGCATTGGCGTTTGTTTATTTTTATAAAAAGAATTGCGATTATGTCTTATTAGAGGTTGGAATGGGTGGTGAAACCGATGCAACGAATCTCATTACAAAGCCAATCTGCTCAGTATTGACCTCGATTAGTATGGACCATATGCAGTTTTTAGGAAATTCTTTAGAAGAAATTGCCCGTGTAAAAACGGGAATTATCAAAAATAGTTGTCCGGTTGTGACAGGAAGTATGCAAAAGACAGAAGTAATGGAAATTATTAAAGAAGAAGCAAGAGGGAAAAATGCAGAACTTTTTGTGGCAGAGCAGGGAAAAATAAGTGAGGCAGAGGTTTCTTTGCAGGGAATGACATTTGTACAAGAGGAGATTGGAAAAGTAGAGATTGGATTGGCAGGTGTATATCAGTTGGAGAATGCGAATCTTGCTATTACGGTTTGCAAAGAAGTATTGCATTTTTCAGGGGAAGTGATTCGTCAGGGGTTAAAAAGAGCAAGCTGGCAGGGAAGGTTTGAAGTGCTTTCGAAAGAGCCTGTTATTATTTTAGACGGCGCTCATAATGAAGATGCAGCAGAAAAATTATACCAAACATTACAAAAGCATTTTACAAATAAGAGAATTGCTTATATAATAGGGGTACTTGCAGATAAAGAACATGAAAAAATGTTAAAATGCCTGCTTTCACTTGCGAAATCGGTTTATACGGTGACTCCACCAAATAAGCGTGCATTAGATGGAAGACTTTTGGCACAGGAAGTAGAAAGTCTTGGAACAAAGGCATTTTATTGTGAGAGTATGAAACAGGCAGCAGATTTGGCATTACAGGAGGCAGAAGGTGGAGAAATAGATGTGATTCTTGCATTTGGTTCACTTTCATATTTAGGTGCATTAAAAGAAATATTATTATCTAAATAGAAAATATAAATAAATTTCAATTTGTCAAAGTGTTTATTCACCAAACACACAATTCTGAAAAAGAAGTAAAAAATATGAATTGTCCATATAGCGAAGAAAAATGTCTTCGTTATAAGAACAAAAATGAAAGAAACGAGAGAAAAGAATGGATAAAAGTAAAATAGAACAGGGTGTTAGATTAATATTAGAAGGAATTGGAGAAGACCCAAATAGAGAAGGATTATTAGGTACACCTGACCGTGTTGCAAGAATGTACGAAGAAATTTTTGCAGGGATAGGACAGGACACAAGTGAGCCGTTATCAAAGACTTTTACGGCTGAAAATAATGAGATGATTCTTGAAAAAGATATTGTCTTTTATTCGATCTGTGAACATCATATCATGCCATTTTATGGAAAGGCACATATTGCTTATATTCCGGATGGAAGGGTTGTGGGTTTAAGTAAGTTAGCCAGAACAGTAGAGGTTTATGCAAAACGTCCACAGCTTCAAGAACAGCTTACGGCACAGATTGCCGATGCCTTGATGGAATATTTAAAGCCACAGGGAGCAATAGTAATGATTGAAGCAGAGCATACTTGTATGACCATGCGTGGTGTCAAAAAGCCGGGAAGTAAGACAGTGACTTTTGTATGCCGAGGTGTTTTTAAAGAAAATGAAAGATTACAGAATCAATTTTTAAAATTGGTAAAGTAGAGAAGTAGGAGAACATTTTTGAGGATAGGAAAAAAAGAATTTGATTTAGAACAAAAAACATATATTATGGGAATCTTGAATGTAACGCCGGATTCCTTTTCAGACGGTGGGAGCTTTTATCGGGTAGAGGATGCATTAAAACATGCAGAGGATATGGTGAAAAAAGGCGCCCACATTCTCGATATTGGAGGAGAATCTACAAGACCCGGATATACGCAGATTTCAGAGGAGGAAGAAATTGAGCGAATTGTACCAATTATATCTGCAATTAAAACAAATATAGATATTCCGATATCAGTAGATACTTATAAAAGTAAAGTAGCAGAGGCTGCGATTTTAGCAGGTGCAGATTTGATAAATGATATTTGGGGATTAAAATATGACCCTGCTATGGCAGAGGTAATTGCGAAATATCAAATTCCGTGTTGTTTGATGCATAATCGGAAAAATAAGGAATATCAAGATTTTTTTGCCGAGGTACTTACTGACTTGCAGGAATCGGTAGAAATAGCAAGGAATGCAGGAATTGCAAAGGAGAATATTATCTTAGACCCGGGAGTAGGGTTTGCGAAAACTTATGAGCAGAACCTAGAAGTTATTCGCCGTGTAGGAGAATTTAAAAAATTAGGTTATCCAATTTTGCTTGGCACATCGAGAAAATCTGTTATTGGACTAACGCTGGATTTGCCGGTAGAAGAACGGTTAGAGGGGACATTGGTTACCACAGTAATGGCAGTAGAACAGGGCTGTGGATTTGTAAGAGTACATGATGTTTTAGAAAATGCCAGAGCAATGAAAATGACAGAGGCTATCATTTTATAAAAGAGGAAAAAATACAATGGATAAAATTAAAATTACAGGATTAAAGGTGTTTGCACATCACGGTGTATTTGAAGAAGAAACAAAAAATGGCCAGGATTTTTATGTCAATGCAGAGCTTTTTTTAAATTGCAGACCATCAGGTTTGAGTGATGATTTAACAAAATCTGTACATTATGGTGAAGTAAGCCATTTTGTGACAAGATTTTTACAGGAACATACTTATCAGTTGATTGAAACAGCAGCAGAACAGACGGTAAAGGCATTGTTGTTGGAGTTTCCGCTGATTGAAAAAGTAAATTTTGAATTATGTAAACCACATGCACCGATTGGTTTGCCGTTTGAAAATGTTTCTGTGACCATGGAACGTGGCTGGCATACGGTTTATGTGGCACTTGGTTCCAATATGGGAGAGAAAGAAGCTTATATTGAACAGGGAATTGCAGAATTAAAAGAGTATGAGGAAATAAAAGTAGACAAGGTTTCTGAATTGATTGTAACAAAACCTTATGGCGGTGTGGAACAGGATATATTTGTAAATGGTGTGATGAAAATTCGTACATTATTTACACCGCAGGAGTTGTTAGAGGTATTGCATACAGTAGAAAAACATGCAAAAAGAGAAAGATTGATTCACTGGGGACCTCGGACATTGGATTTGGATATTATTTTTTATGATGATTTGGTGTATGAAGATGAGAATTTAATTATCCCCCATGTAGATATGGAACATCGGGATTTTGTTTTGAAACCATTATTAGAACTGTGTCCAAATAAGAGGCATCCGGTTTTAAAACAAACCATGTCGCAGTTATATGCGAAATTAGAGCCTCGTTAAATAATAAAAAACTATAAATGAGCAAATTCGGAATATTTTTGTTCATTTTTTACAATTTGCTCAATAATATGAAATAAAATATTTTGGAAACTATATTTAGAAATGAGGATTTTAATTTGAAAAAGACAAAATATCGTATTTGGAATATTTTTTATCCGATTCTGCTTTACTATACAATTTCGGCAATTGTATTTTTTGCAATGACGATGATAGTAGGAAGTAGTCAGGAACTTTATATGTTGAAACAAATGATAAGCTCTGGAGCTGTAATACCATTTTTATTTTCCGTATGGAAACAAGAATCCTATGCACAAACCGTTGTTTTCGGAAAACAGGATAAAAATATTGGGAAAATAATAGGACAGATTTTATTATCCTGTATGACAGTGGGGTGTTTGGGTATGGCATTGAATAATTTTATTGCTATGACACCGTTAATGCAGGTTTCTGACGGTTTTTTAGAGGCAAATGAGAATTTCTTTGCAGGAACCGTATTAATGGAAATATTAGCCTCCTGCGTGATTGTGCCGATTGCCGAAGAATTATTATTTCGTGGTGTGGTACTGCAGCGATGTATTAGTTTAGTAGGAGAAAGAGCAGGAATTTTCTTTTCTGCATTGTTATTTGGCTTGATTCATATGAATTTGATACAATTTTTATATGCAGGATTAATCGGACTTGTTTTAGCACTTATTGTACAAAAGACAAAAAAGGTTTCGTTGGCTGTATGGGGGCATGGAATGGCAAATTTACTTGCGATTATAAGAGCTGAAACAGGCTGGTGTAATTTTGCGTATCAGCCAAATTTAAAGGGAATTGGTTTTTCAGTGTTTTTATTGGGAATGGGAGTTTTGGCAGGAAGTGTGCTTTTAAAGAAAAGTGAGTGAATACAAAGAAATTTGCAAAAGCACATTCATTTTAGTAGATGGAACGCCTGTATTTTATGAAAAATGCATTGTCTTTGAATAGGTACTAAATTTCATAAAATCTTCATAAAAAAAGTTTATTTCATTAAGAGAATGGAAATAAATTGGAAAAGGAAGTCTGTTATAGTTTTTACAGACTTCCTTTTTTGTGAACATTTTTAGTTACATAAAACTTTTTTCACAGGAAGGAGAGACTGTTATTTTGGAAATGGAGAATCAGACTTATGAAGACAAATGTGGAAAATGAAAAGTCAAGAAAGAAAAAAGTAGAAGAAATGGATGAATGGAGTACAGAAGAATGGAAAAGACAGAGAAAGCGTTTAAAAGCGAAACGGTTAGCAGAAAAGAGGCGTAAAAGAAGGCAGTTTTTCTGTCGGATACTTGGAATCATGATAGGAATTGTGCTTTTATTATTTGTAAAAGAATTAGACTTAGGGAAACGGGCAGGACAGTTTTTTTCACAGACAGTCATGCAGTTTAGATTAGCAGAAAGGAATAGAAGTCAGCATCTTCTTTATGAAATAAAATATGCAGATTTTTTAGAAGGATATCAGCCACAGGTTTTTGAAGAAGCAGAGGTTTTTGTAAAATTGAAGGAATTGTCGAAACAGTATAAAGAATTAGAACAAATTTATGAAGAACGTGAAAGCTATCCGATAAAACTATTATCTTCGTTATGTAATAATCCGGAATTGACGGAATATGTAAAAGATTATTTGGATTATCAAAGAGGGGATAAGTCTGTAGCAAAAGAGGCAAAATTATCGAGAGAAGAAGAAAAACAGAAGTATCCGCTTTTTTTACAGTGGGACAAACGCTGGGGATATGAAGCTTATGGTGATTTTAACATTGCACTTTCTGGTTGCGGACCAACAGCACTTTCGATGGCAGTGGTGTCTTTGACAGGTGATACATCTGTGACACCTGATAAGGTGGCAGAATATAGTATGGAAGCCGGGTATTATGTGGAAGGAACAGGTACGGCATGGAGTTTGATGACAGAAGGCTGTGAGCAGTTTGGCATAAAGGCAAAAGAGGCAGTATTGGATGAAATTGTGATGAAGAATTTATTAGAGGAAGAAAAAGTAATCATTTGCTCTATGAGACAGGGAGATTTTACTGCATTGGGGCATTTTATTTTGATTTATGCATATGATGAAAGTGGATTTTGGGTAAATGACCCGAATTGTATTTACCGCAGCAGTAAAACGTGGACATATGAGGAATTACAATCGCAGATTCGGATTTTATGGGCATATGAAAGGATATAACAGTTCTGTCTGAAGCAATCAATTTCTGATTGTCTGTGAGAGAGGAAGGAAATGAATTCAAAGTGAGTGTAATTGAATGGTGATAAAAAGCTAAAAAATTTCGGATTTTTGCTTGATTTTATATCCTGACTTTTGAAGTAAAAAAGAGCAAAAAACACCCGTCAGCCCAGTAA